>DNBN01000005.1:2820-25463 GCA_003491845.1 Porticoccaceae bacterium
GCCCCGAACATTGTCAATTAGAAGCTCTTCGCCGGAATTTTTAGTCACTTCAATTTTTAGTGCCTGACCATTTAATGCAGAATTAGACACACTACTGTTTAGCGTTACCTCAGTAAGAGCATCTATATCTGACGTACCGGAAACAGTTCCTATTTCAGTTGATCCCGCATAAAGTTTAATGGTGTAGTTTGCATCTGGCTGACCGTCATAATAGGCAAGATCGCCAATGTCTAGCTTAAATTGATAGGTACTAGCGCTGTTATAGGTCTCGCCCAATACTTGAGAAACTGTTGCACCGTCACTGAACAAATAGGCCGTGTTACTTCCAGTAGTAGTTGCTTCAACCGGGGCCTCTCCAGGGTTATAAACGCCACTATCGCCACCGGGAGTATTAACCGTCCAACCGGTGGGCGGATTATAGGTATAATCCCCTTGTCCAAGACTTTGACTTTCAAAACTAGGATTTGTGATGCTGATTGATCGAGTAGTTGTGCTGGACGTGCCACCACTTAAAGCCCGGATTTCACTGGCCAAAATATGGTGGTCGCGGCCGTAGTCATCCCTAAATGTCAGCGCACCTTCACCATTGCCACTTCCGCCAGTAGTAATAATACTGGCCGCCACATCAGCGCGCAGCTGGGCCTCAGTATAACCATATTCATAGGAACCAGTGTTAACAGAGTTAATAGTGCCACCGGTATAATCTGTGTAGGTATCATCGGTGCCACCGGTAGTAGCACTGCCTGTGCCTGCTAAAATAGACGCTGCCTGGGCTGTGGCTACATATTGATCTATAGTCTCTCCATTCTCAGTGGTAATTCCATTTGGCCAAAAGCCGCCTAACCCGTTTCTTGGAAGAACCAAAGACCCGCCAATTCCGTCATACAAAGTGACTGATCCCAAATAATCAGGATCAGCGGAATCATCCAGATAATTATCAATATCTGAATTATTTAACGAAGTCACATCATAGACGGTAATGTTTGCTGGATCAGAACCGTAAGGATTGGCAATAGTTGTCGCAGTGTACCCAGCGCCCGGGCCACCTGTTGGACCTGCACCTAAATTTTGTCCCACATAGGCCATCTTAGGCATAAATCTAATGGTATTAGCATCGAGTTTAGAAATATCATAGGCAAACCCATTGCCGCCTGAGCCATTACCTAAAACGGTATAGGCGACTGATGTTACAACACCTGTGGTGGAATTTAACTGAAATGTAGCGCCGTCAATGACATCAGATATGACATTACTTCCGCGATTAATTAACAGCCCCTCGTAGCCTATTTCTGCATCTTGGGCCGCTTGTAGCACGTTTGAGGAACTATCGAAACCAAGACTATTGGTAGCAACACTGCTGCTAGTAGTTACTGAGAAGCTTCCATCAAGCCCCTCTGCGCCAGAGAGAACAATACGATAATCATTACCAATGCCACTCACATCCAATAGGGATGCTGTGACACCTGTATCTGCATTATTAATAGCTGTAACAATGCCGGCCAAGGTATCACCACCAGCGCCAATTTTTATAGTGGTGTCAATAGCACTATTGACCGAGTTAACTCCCGCCGTAAAGCTGCTAGCGTTTTGTGCGGCACCATTAAGAGTAAAAGTAGGCGAGCTAACAACGCCATCGCTTTTGTAGTCAAAAATTAGATTGGTTGAAGTTGCAGAGACGGTAAATTTTAGACTGTCATAATAACTAGAATCTTGAATAGCCTCTGCCATTTGTTCAGCAGAGGTTACCGTAACACTTGTTTTGGTGATAACAGCACCATCCGATCTAGTCGCTGAACTGATTGCACCAGTACCGTTATTTTTTTGAACAAAAGTTAACTTGTTATCATCAACCACCGCAGTAGTCTGGAAATCTGCAGATGCTTTATTATTAATGGCATTGGCTAGGTCCTGCAGCGTCAAGGCACCCAGAGGAATTGGCAGACCAAAGGTAGTCATATCACTAAGGGCCACTGAAACTGTCTGGTCACCCCCGCTGCCATCACTACCTGCAATCGATATCGTACCACTACTGGCCAGAGCTGTTTGTAACTCTGATTCTGTAATGGAGAGTTCGTAGTCGGTACGTGTTGTAAAATCCGTCAGCGCAACGCTAACGGTAGTTACGCCATCAGAGACTTCTAAAGAATCTGATCCTGCGCTTGCAGGAGTAAAAATGTAACTCGCCGGAGACCCATCTACCGGTGTTGCACTGATCATTCCTTGAGCAATGGTACCAAGACTATAGGAAGCAGACCCGTCACTAGCAATGGGCTGTGTTAAAGCTACTGAAGCGCCTGCAGTAGTCTGGATAAAACTAATACCTTTAGTGCGGTGAACCTCTGCAGAGGCGAAATTACTAGCGAAGCCAGCGTTGGTAGAAATATTGTTGTTAATGGCTAAAATAAGCCCTTCAAGACTTGCATTTTCAAAGGTATAAATACCCGAGCCTTCTAGTGACTCCATGGCTAAATCAATGTCAGCCTGAGTGATTTGAATGGTATTAGTTCCATCGGAATACTCGATATATGCAGATGTACCAGCGCCAAGTGCCTGTAGCTGCTCGGTGGTTATAGAGTGTTCATAGGTACCTGTGCGCGTCACACCAATGGAAAGAGTAATATCAAAAGCCGCACTGGCATTAACATTACCGCTGTTTGTTTGGTAACTATTGGATGCAACACGTTGATTTTCAGCTAGCTGATAGACATTGATATCATAGCCACCCTCTGGTGCGTCATTGGTTACACTGAGAAAAGAAACCGCATTCTCGTTGGAGCTTTTACCCGCTGTAGAGTAAATTTCATTGGCGTCGTTAATTTTTTCAAAAGAGCTTGCAAGGATGCCTAGCTGCGATGAGATTAATCCATAGCCGGATATCTTGGCTTCTGTTTTGTCAATTTTCTCCTGCAATGCATTTTCTGCGGGGAGTTTTTCTGCATTGACCAAATTGGTAGAGAGTTCTTCAACATTTATGCCAGAACCAGAACCTAGTGTGAGCAGTATGGAAGATCCAATACTGCTCTGAGTTGGCGCTGGTGTAGCTGACGAATCAACCCCTGTTGACGTTACCATTTATGATCCTACCTAATATAATCAAATAAACTGAGTTGAGAAATTTTAGCAAAACTTGCTTGAGCCGCTTCTAATGAAAGCATTTCTGCGGTCAACTCAGTAATCGCTGCGGTGTAATCAAGCTCTGTCTCAGCGTTTAACATCAACTCATATCGCAGCTTGGTATCTACTATAATATCTTGCTGTGAATCAACCGTACGTTGTCGCGCGCCAATATCAACAATTGAAGTTGTCATGCTATCAGTCAAAGTGTCAATTTCTGACAGCGCTCTTGTAAGCTCTGCTTCATTGTTGGTGTTTAATGCACCAATAAAATCATCAATAACCTGAAAGAAACCTACATCGACTCCGCCTCTATCAATGCTAGAAAAAACTGTGTCACCCGGACGATTCAATTCAATGTAGCGGTTTTCTGAAATATCAACAGATATACGCTGCTGATTACCTGTATAAGAAACGGTACCTGCGGTATCTGTGAAAGACGCGGTTTTGGTATCAGAACCCGAAAATAAGTAATTGCCATTAATATCTTGTTCATTAGCCTGAGCTAATAAAGCTTCCCGCAATGATTCAGCTTCTGTAGAGATGGCCTCTAAATCGGTATCAACTGTAGTGCCATTTACCATTAATGCGAGCTCTTTTAACCGCTGGAGCATATCGGTGCTGCTATTAACGACTGCCTCTTCAAGATCCAGACGACTACTTACGGCGTTAAGGGCCGAAGAGTACACCTCTTGGCGCCCATAAGCACTGTTTAAGCGCTGAACTAGCGCTGTTTTTTCAGCATCATCACTTGGGTTCAGCAATTGCTTACCTTCAGCAATTCTAGACTGCAAATCAGCCACCTTAGCGTGCTGCTGAGTCATCTGATTAACTGAATTTTCAAAAAACTGTTGATTCGATATTCTCATTTACTACCTCAACCTTTTGCTGATGCCGCTATTTAAGTAAAGCGCGCAATTCAAATCGGTCCACTCGTGACATCGACACTAATGACCAAAACTTTAGCCTTGGAGGCTAATTAATTTTTTTTCACTAATTTCATACACTCATGCTACTTCTTAGCGCACCGCTAAAATAGCGTCAAATAATTTGGATGATACTTCAATAATCTTGGCCGATGCCTGAAAAGCTTGTTGATAACGAATTAAGTCTGCTGCCTCTTCATCAAGATTAACGCCTGACACCTGATCGTTCTCAGCAACAGCTTGATCGTATACCACCTGCAAAGCTTCCCTAGATATTTTTGCCAAGGTCACCTGACTGCCAACACTAGTAACAATACTGTTGTAACCATCGGTTAGGGAACCACCATCTGTCATCACATCCTCAGTCTGCAGTCGAGATAGCAACACCATATTACTGTTATCACCAGGACTGTTTGCTTGCTGTGCGGCGGCAATATCTTTTGGGTCGTTAATTAATAAGGTTAAACCAGCAGCACCAGTGGTGACACCATCATCACCAAACATAGCTGTACCCACATTAATACCATCACCATCGTAGCCCGAGGTTTGAATGGCATTAACCTCGGAGGTGAGGGTATTAGCTAGATCATCTAGCTTAGTTATCGTTGGTAGCAATACCTGACTGCGCACACTGAGCAAACCACCTAAAGCACCACCGGTTAGGTCTGTGACATTTCCAAGCACGCCATAACTGCTTATAATTTCCACACTACCGACTTGAGGTTGATTAAACTGTGTTGAAAATTGATTGGCCCGATTGTTATCGACAACCATGGTTCCAAATGCATTATCTAATCTGACATTTACTGCCCCTGACTTCCCTTCAGTCACATGGATGTTAGCAATCTCCGCCATCTCTAATAGCGTTCGATCTCTTTGATCAAGAAGAGCTGGAGGCTGATTTTTCAGATCAAAGTTGCCTTCTAATTCAGCGTTAATAGCAACTAATTGTTGTGCAAGATTGTTAAGCCGTACGGTTTTTGCATCTATGTCAAATTGGGTATCTTGCTCAACATCATTTAAGTACCCAGCTAGTTCATTAAATCGTATGGCAAGGCCCTCGGCTTCATTTAAAAAGGCGCTTCGTAGGGTGGTTGAAGCGGGATCAATGCTCAGATCACCTGCTGATGCAAAGAAACGATCCATAGCCTGATTTAACCCGGCTGAGTCAGACCCCAAGACATCAACCACTTGACTGGCATAATTAATAAGTTGATCCTGTGTCGAGAGTTCACCCTTACTTTGGCGTAGATTATTCTCAGCAAAAGCGTTGAAGCCTCTGGTAATAGTGTCCACGGTAGCACCAGTACCTAAATAAGTTTGACCTAACCTGTCAGGAGCATTTTCGCTGATATTAATTGACTGTCGGCTGTAACCTTCAGTTGTCAGGTTAGCTATATTATTACTAACTGTGGATAGTGCAGACTTATAAATCTGAGAAGCACTGGCACCGATAGATAGAAGATCTGCCATGATTCTAGCCTTTTATTCTAAAATTACTGTCGTTGCTAAACGACATAGGTTTTGACTTATCATCTTTCACCAAGGGCAATGCTTCTCTTGGTGTCTCTTCATAAGCTTGTATTGCTTTAGTTGGATTAGTTTGACCTGTCACTTGATTAGTCAACCAGTCGCCCAAACCAAAAGCACCTGTTTGCGACATTACCTGTGCCAGCTCTTGGTGATACATCTGCTCGTAGCTGTCTTCGGTATTAGAACCAAAAAGTCCATCTTTTAGCGGCTCATTTGCTTGACGCATAGATTTAAATATCATCTGCACAAACATGGCTTCAAACTGTTGTCCCACTTCTTTTGCAGCAGAAGACTGATCAGTTTTGGCTCGTACCTTCAAATCTCCAAGGCCAGCAAAATCAAGATAGCTTTTTGATGCATTAGCAATATCTTGCATTTAAATCACCACTAGCTCTGCACGGAGGCTACCAGAACTCTTAAGCGCCTCTAAAATAGCTATCAGCGAAGAAGGTGTAGCCCCGACTTCATTTACTGCATCAACAATTTCGCGTAAATCAACACCGGGTTTAAACAGGAACATAGGGTTATTTTCTTCAGAAACACTAATATCTGCGTTAGTGACCGTGGTTGTCTCACCACCGCCAAAGGGTGATGGCTGACTAGCTTCATTAGTAGCGGAGATACGCACTGAAATTGTGCCATGAGTAACGGCCACTGCAGTTACCCTTACGTTTCGATTTATCACCGCAGTACCTGTGCGCGAGTTAATTACAATTCGCGCTGGAGCGTCGCCTGGAATGACTTGAAGGTTTTCAATCATACTTAAAAAAGCAACCCGCTGGGACGAATCTGCTGGGGCTTTCACCGCGACAGAAACTGCATCTATAGCATGGGCAGTCCCCTCACCGAAAGACTCATCAATGGCGACTTTAACTGCATTAGCGGTAGAAAAATCGCTCTCTCGCATGTTGAGAACGATGTGATCTGCGGTCTCAAATGGTGTCGGAACCGACCGCTCTACAGTTGCGCCATTAGGAATTCTTCCCGCGGTAGGAATACCCACCTGGACGCTTGTGCCTGAGGATTCAACACTGACACCTGTGATAGTCAATGCGCCTTGCGCCAAAGCGTAGGTTTGACCATCGACACCGCGGAGTTGAGTCAAGATTAGACTACCTCCGCGCAATGACTCTGCCGTTCCAATGGCCGACACACCAATATCTATTTTTTGTCCTGGTTTTGCAAAGGGTGGTAATTCAGCAGTGATCATCACCGCAGCTACATTCTCTAGCTTCATTTCTTTCTTTGCATTGGCAGAAGCCAAAGAGGCCATTTCAGAACCTAAATCAAAATCACTCACTGGACCATCAACACTAACGCCTAATCCAGACAAAGTGGTTTTAAGCTGTTGCGCGGTGAGGGGTATATCTTTGCCATCACCAGTACCCTGCAAACCGACAACTAGGCCAAAACCAATTAATTTGTTAGTTCGTACACCGGCGACATTAACAAGATCTTTAATCCGGTCTGCTGCAACATCAGCACTTAATATGAGTGCGATTGTCACGAAAAATAGTTTAAGTCTTAACATGCTATAAGCTCCTAAAAGGGCCAAAATTTGTACAGTAAGGTATTGCCCCATGATGGCTTTGACGCATTAGCTAGGTCACCAGTACCTCTATATGAAATCTGTGCGTGAGCTATGCGTTGGGACAATATCGTATTATCAGGCTGTATGTCTGCAGGACGGATAATCCCTTTAACCTGGATGAATTCGCTTCCTTCTGTGAGCGCCAATTGCTTTTCACCAATAATCACCAGATTTCCATTAGCCAAAATTTCCACCACCATGGCGGAAATTGATCCGGTTAAAGAGGCCCCTTGACCTGCGGTACCTGAACCTGTGCTTGTGACGGTAGAACCGGTAGTTGGGAAAAGGTCGAAAAATCCACCCAACCCTCTTCCGCTCTCGGTCTCAAACTTATTCACTACAGCATCAATCCGACCTTGGTTTATAACATCATTGGCACCCACTCGGCTGGTAGCTAAATTTGATGTTCTCGAGGCTTGAGTGGTCTCACTTAGCAATACTGTTACCAAGTCACCGACACTTATGTCTGCAGCCTGGTAACTGCGTAGATCACCAAATAGATCTCTGCCGTTGGCAAAAATTGATCCATTTACCTGAACAGGTTTTTTGGCTGCCAGCGGCTGAATGGGTGAAAACTCTGCCGTTGGCATCATCTGTGGCTGTCCAGCACAGGCTGATAGCACGCCTGTAATACCGATAACAATGAAGGGTTTAAGTAAATTCATAATAGTGCTCTACAGATTGTTATTAAGGAATCGCAACATGCCATCAGCTGCAGATATTGCTTTTGAGTTCACCTCATAAGCGCGCTGCGTCTCAATCATGTTGACCATTTCTTCAACGACATTAACGTTGGAAGCCTCAAGAGATCCCTGCATTAACATGCCATTGCCGGTTTCGCCGGGATTACCGACCTGAGCTGTGCCACTTGCCTCAGTTTCGGCATAAAGATTTCGTCCCAGCGGTTTAAGTCCCGCATTATTAGGGAACCGAGACAACTGAATTTGTCCTGCCTGAGCCGAACCGCCACCATTAGCTAGTGAGACAGTAACTGTGCCATCTCGGCCGATGGTAATACTTTCAGCATTGGCATCGATATTAATAGGTGGATTGAGGGCTTCACCACCTGCAGTGACAAGGTTACCGTCAGCTGATAATTTTAATGAGCCGTCTCTGGTGTAAGCAAAAGTGCCATCTTTTTGCAAAACAGATAGAAACCCATCACCAGTAATAGCTAAATCAAGAGCGTTTTCAGTGGTAATAATGTTGCCCTGTCCGTGGAGTTTTTCAGTAGCCAAAACACGCGTACCTGTACCAAGCATTAGGCCAGTGGGGGCTTGTGAATCAGCATCTGTCTGACCACCAGCTGGGGTGATATTTTGGTAGAGTAGATCTTCAAACACAGCTCTGTCTTTTTTGAAGCCTGTGGTGTTGACGTTAGCCAAGTTGTTGGAAATAACCTGCATACGCGTTTTTTGCGCAGTCAATCCAGTTTTGGCAATCCAAAGTGAAGCATCCATAATTATTATCCTCTATTAAACTATCTTGTTTTTTTATCTACAGTTAAGAAATACGCATCATTGATGCACCACTCTCATCAATAGATTTAGCTTCTGATACAGTTTTAATTTTTGCCTCAAATGCTCTGCTAAAATCCATAAGTTTGACCATGGCTTCTACAGGGTTGACATTACTGCCTTCCAATGCACCTGTGGTTAAGGTGGCAGGCTCTGGACCTTGAGGAAAATCTTGACCGCGATAATCCTCATCCAAAGGCTCAAAAAGACCATCAGTGCGCCTAATTAAAGGCATCTCACTAGCATCTCTTAGCATAAGCTGGCCAATCTCCGTCGCCGGTAGGTTTGGCGTGGCAAGAGATTGTCCTCGCACCGTACCATCTGGCCCTATACTAACCAACTGCCCAGGAGGAACAGTAATCGGACCTGATTCACCCAAAATAACTTGGCCAGCAGCATTTTCAAGTAAGCCTGTTGCAGATACTCTTAGGTCTCCACGACGGGTAAAACCCACATCGCCATCAGTTGCCTGTACACCCAGAACAGTCTTGTCGTTCATGGCGACATCCAACGCATGGCCAGTCATGTTAAATGCCCCTGGATGAAGTTTAATTACTTCTTGGGAGGCCATGCCTGGTGCAACTCGCGTATTGAATCCAGCGCCATTCACTTCTCGAGCTTGCTCAGCCAAAGCATAACTTTCCTTGAATCCTACGGTGGATACATTGGCTAAGCTGTTGGTAATCTGAGCTCGAAGTTGCCCCTGGTTTCTAATTGAGGCTAACGCGGTGAAAGCTAACTTGTCCATGAACTGCTCCTATCAATGCGTATTCAATTATCCGCGCATATTAATAATGGTTGAGGTCAAAGTTGAACTTGTTTCAATCGCCTTGGCATTGGCCTGGAAATTACGCTGTGCGCTGATAAGATCAACAAGCTCTGCGGTCAAATCAACATTAGATCGCTCCAGCGCACCGGATCGGATCGTGCCAAATCCAGCTGAGCCTGCAGCACCATAAGTTGCACCACCAGAATTGGCCGTAGTGGCATACTTGGTTCCGCCGGTTTGTTTCAAGCCGGGTGTTGAACTAAAATTAGCAAGGTTAATTCGGCCCACATCTTGTTGCTCGCCGTTTGAATAGGTAGTTCTCACTGAACCATTTTCGGCAATATCAATATTAACCAGTCCACCGGGGGGAAATCCATTCTCCGTCAGGCTAACTGCTTTAAAACCACCTGCAACACCATTTGGATTTACAGTCAATACAACATCTTTACTACTGGTTGGCAAATTAACTGCTGATAAAGTAATCTCCGCACCAGTACCGGTGCCAGTAGCATTGGCAATGGTTAAATCAACGGAGGGACCAGCCTGAACACCATCAACATAGGCTGTCGCTTTCCAGGTGTCATCGCCGACACCGTTATCTGCAGTATCGGTCATCTTTTGGTAATAGACAGTTGTCTGATAGCCGTTACCTTCATCATCATAAAGACTGAACGTCTGCGCTTCGTTATAGGTAGTAGCATTCAAAGGATCTAAAGTGGGTGTTGGAGGAGTAGCCCCAGAACCGTCATCTAAAGCTGCTCCTACTAAGGGAATGTTAAGTGATATTGTGCCAACAGTACTTGCAGCAGCTGGGAAGTCACGGGCAATAGTCAAACCCTGAGTAGCGACGTTAAAGTTACTAGTACCGTCGGTATTTAATGGATGCACCTGTAAACCATTGCCTTCGTCATTCACCATCAATCCGTTTTCATCAAGCATGAATGCACCATTACGCGTGAATAACTCTTGACCATCAGGGGTTTTTATGGGGAAAAAACCATCACCGGCAATAGCCAAATCCAACGTATTAGCAGAAGACTCAATATTGCCCTGAGTGAATTGCTGATTAACCGCCAACAAAGACACACCACTGCCCACTGAATTTGAAGATTTTTGTGTTGTAGAGGTTGCAAAAATATCTCCAAAAACTGCGTCCGAACGCTTAAAACTCGTAGTACCTGCGTTAGCAATGTTATTAGAGGTAACAGACAGCTCCGTTGCTGCTGCGTTTAAACCTGTTAATGATGTATAAAATGACATTTATATATTCCTTTTATTATTAATAATCTGTGTTCAAATAATAAGCGCTGATGCGCTCTACCTGTGATAACGAAACGTACTTTCCATCGTTGATTTCTAATGTAAGTTCTTGCAAATTAGCATCCCACTTCACACTTTTTACCTGCGAAACTGTTGATACCGGCGCGCCCTTCACCTCACCATTGAGCGCTACATTCGCACTCATGATGTAATTCCCTTTCGGCGCAACGTCACCTGTATTAGTTCTGCCGTTCCAAGACAGATCGTGATTACCCGGACCACGGCTACCAAGATTTTCAGAATAAATAAGCTCTCCAGTATCTTGATCATGGATGTCTAGAAGTAGCGCTTCAGCACCGAAATCCAGCTTGGCTACACCCTCAGCCTGTTGCCCACCAGCATTCGCAAAAGCCCCCCCAGGGACTAATACGCCTTTACCCATGAGGTTAGCACCAGCTATCATTTGATCTTGGCGCATTGCTGAAGACATTGACTCAAGAGACGTCTGCATCCCTTTAATCCCTTCAACAGACGAAAATTGAGCTAGCTGAGCAACAAATGCCTCATTGTCCATAGGGTCCAGAGGATCCTGATTAGTTAATTGCGTCGTAAGCAGCTGTAAAAAGGCATCACGACCTAACAGGTCATCCTCCGCCGCTGTGCTCATTTGTTGATCAGCATATTGTGCACTGGTCAAAAAAGAACTCGTTGTTAATGTATCAACCATAATTCTGATCCTTAAGCCTTGGTTATTTCGATGGTTCGCATCATCAATTGACGAGCTGTATTAACCACTTCGACATTATTTTGGTAGCTTCTAGCTGCTGCCATCATTTCCACCATCTCGGTAACCTCATTGACATTAGACATGTAAACAAACCCGTCTTCGTCGGCATTTGGATTACCTGGATCATGGATTTTTCCGTTTGGCGCCTCATCAATAGCAATCTCAACAACCCTGACACCACCAACGGCCGGCTGTTGCCCATTAATCTGCTGTTCAGCTAGCATTGTTTGAAAAACTGGACGCTTTGCCTTAAAAGCCTCAGCTTCAGAGGGCGCTGTAGAGCCGGCATTAGCCATATTTGATGCGCTGGCATTCATGCGAATCATTTGTGCGCCCAAAGCTGAACCTGCTACTCCAAAAATATTGTTAAATGACATGCTTTAATCTCCTCTCAACACTTTTCTGATCGCGGAAATGTCACCCTCAAGGAATCTGAGAGTTGCCTGGTATTCCGCTGCGGCCCTACCGTACTTAGCCTGTTCAACACTTATCTCTACCGTATTGCCATCTGAAGACGCATTTAACGGTTTGGTATAAAACAAATTTGGACTAGCGCCTTCAAATGAACTCACATGGCCAGCGTGGGTTGTTTTAATCTCGTTACCTTGCTGCACACCCTTAAGCGCTGATCTAAAATCAAGATCCTGCGCTTTGAAGTTTGGCGTATCAGCATTGGCTATGTTTCGAGACAATACTTCCATACGCTCGCTTCTCAAGCTGAGTGCTTGTCCATGAAGGCCTAATGTTGAATCGAATAATTTCATAACATCCTCATTAAAGTTTCACCAACTTGTGTCGATTATCTGACAGAGAGGGTTTCTTTCCTTGGATAATGCAAATGCAATGCCAAAAGTAGGTTTTTATTTATTTATTAAAATTAAACGTTAATAATCAACTACTTAAATAATTGTTAAAATTCAATAAATTAAAGAGTTTGCCGCTTCGGCCAATGTTTGCCGTCTTTATTTGCCACCCTGTCGGTATTGCGTCACTCTTCGAGGTACTCCATACTGAGGGTATGAAATTATTAAATCGGGCTCTACTATTATCCCTATTGCTCTGGTGCTGTGTTGCTCAGGGCACCCCTGGATTAGGGTTTGACAAACAGGCGCTTATTAATCAAGCCATGAACTGGGTCGCTCTAGAAGCGGATGTTAATAAGGATCAAATCATCATTAAAGCAACCGATCGACGACTGAGAATACCAACATGCCCATCGCTTTTTGATATTGCTTTTTCCGTTCCAACAAGCCAAGAATCTATTCGAGTAGAATGCCCTGATACAGGCTGGTCAGTGTTTATCGGTGTAAAACTAATAAAATATTCGAAGGTGCTTACCTTTAATAGAGATATGCTAGTCGGGGACAAAATTACTCTAGCGAACGTTCAATTAATTGAAATTCCGGATCGAATCTCAGGCGCTATATCTAACAAAGCTGCCGCGGAGGGCATGACGCTTAAAAGGGATGTAGAAGCGGGTGATTTGGTATTACAAAGCTTGGTGGACCGCACCATCACGGTCTTTATGGTAAACAAAGATATTCTCTCTGGAGAGAAAATTACCATCGATGATGTAAACCTTGTTGAAAAGTCGATAAAAAAAATTGGCAATCAACACCAATTTCCATTGCGATTACTCTCAACCGCTACTGCCTCCGGTGACTTACTAGCAGGAACTATTCTCTCGAAAAAAGACTTAAATATTGAAACACTGCTGGTTATGAGTACTAAAACAATTCAGCGGGGACAGATCGTGTCCAGCGCAAATATAAAGGTACAACCTTTTTATGGGAAGGTGCCAAATGATGCTTTAATCCAGCCACCAAACAACATCATTATGCAGGCGCGCAGAACCATCAGAGCAGGTCAAGTCGTTCGAGCATCAGACTTACAAGAAGGCACTTTAGTTACAAAAGGTGATAGTATACTGTTGGTCATAAGCAAGGGTGCCCTTGAAATATCTACGCCAATGGTCGCAAAAGAAAATGGCAAAATTGGTCAACAAATTACGCTGATCAATCCTGAATCAGGGGAACAAGTCAAAGGAGTGATTATCGGCCCTGGAAAAGCTTCTGGCCTCTAAATAAAATAAATGAAAAAATATATTAAAGAATAGTAAAGTAGTGCCGATGTAGTAGACGAAGAGTAGAAAGGGTAATCGCCCAAAGGAAAAATCATGACAGACGCTATTTCGCAACTAAACAAGCCGGTAACACCTGCCACTGTCAGTGCTGAAAAGCCCAAGCAAGCTGCGCCTGAAGCACCAGCAGCTGAAGCACCTAAAATTGAACGAAGAGCTGATGAATTTGTTCTTAGCGCTCAAGCTGAAAAGGAACTTTCAAGTGCTGAGTTTGATGAAGTGCTAGTTTCTCGCATTAAGACAGCTATCGCTGAAGGTAACTATCCGGTTGATGCTAAGAAAGTTGCAGAAAAATTTGTTGCTCTTGAGAGTATGATTTACGGAAAATAAATCGTAGTTCTTAAGTTAGGCTCCCAAACACAAGGACACTTGTCCTTGTGTTTTTTGCTGTGTGGATGATTTAACAAAACTAATGCAACACTATTCTTGATCAAATGAGCTAGTTTTATGGAAAATAAGACACTGTTAAACCAAGCTTTAAATAAAGCTGCTGCACTGAAGGTCCTATTGGAGGACGAGTTTGAGGCATTAAAAGTTCAGCAATTGGATGTTTTTGAATCTCTGCAACAAGAGAAGCTAGATATACTGACATTTTTAGCTAGCGACTCTTTATCCAGCTACCTGAAGACTAACGCAGAAATATCTACTGAAAAAGATACCGCCCTAGCGTCATGGGACAATATTATTACTATAATTGGTGAATGCAAAGACCTGCACCGACGCAATCAGATTTTGATCAACCGAAAAATCGAATCGGTAAAAGGCGCATTACAAACTATTCAGTCTCCCAGTACCGCACCCTCAGTTGATGTATACGATCGTCTTGGCAAAATGAAATCTAGGCGGGGGCCAAAGCGGGCTAGAAACGTATAGCTAAGGTGTGTTATCTGTAGGATTTATACCTTTTAACCAATATGCCCAAGATAGGATAACGGCCACCGCGACATACAGATGCTCTGGAATCTCAGCATCAAGATCCAAGTCACCCAACAATTCGACTAGTTGGGGATCCTCAGCGATGTATACTCCCTGCCTTCTGGCCTCAGCAATAATGCTCTCTGCGTTAATTCCATCAGCTTTAGCGGTAATAATAGGAACAGGATTTTCACCATACTCGATAGCGATGGCCTTCTTTTTAGATTTATATCTCATGTGCTCACATCCAGTACGTGTCCGGGACCGGTCAACGATGAATCTATACTCGGTCGTGTAGCATTAAGAACTGTTAATTTATTTAAGGTTAAGTCAAACCCTTGCAAAGACTGCTGTAAGATATTCGATGCAGCTTCTGCTTTGCTAGCTGAATCAGACCAAGAAGCCCACAAAATCATATCTATTTCTCTATTGGCTTTAACCGTTGTTTTCAGCCAAAGTGGTCCTAAATCCTCAGCATCTGTATGGAGGTTTATAACCCAATCTGAAGACCCTCCATCATCTTTAGCAGCACCTCGCTCAAAATTCACCTCCACCGGATTAGCATCATTAAAAGGGATTACAAAATGATAGGAAATTTGCTGACTTTGCCTTGCTTGAAGACCCTCTATCTGGTGGCCCTCTATTTCATCTACTAACTGCCCAACGGACGCTTTCAATTCAGAAGTCAATTTTCCGTCGACCAATAGTTTGCGCATGAGCTGCTTTACATCCAAGCGACTTTGCATTTGGCGGGATAAAAAGAATTCTCCAAATAATCCCGATGCAACTAATGCTTGACGTATATTATCAGGCGACACATTCGCCATACTTAACAGTAACTGGCTGAAACGTTGGGTAACCTCCGCATCACCCATCTGGCCAAGAAAAGCTTGCATGGCACCTGGCTGGAAAAGAGCCGCCTGAATAGATGGCTGATCGGGACGATAAAGAAGGCTTAACAATCGCGGCGAGGTCGCCACCGCAGATCCTGCAACCGGTATAGCCGCGTGATGAACGGCAACAGGCCTTAAGGTTTTTCCATTAGAGGTGGACTCAACGCGAAAATCAATGCGATCGCCCTCTTTAAAACGCTTACCAGCAGCCCACTCTAATTCACGGTTATTCAATAACAAAACTGCAGCCCCGTTTCGCGAAGCAATAATACCTCTTATCACTTGATTGTCGGCTAGTCCGACATCTCTGGCAAGCTGCTCGGAAACACGCACAACCGCAACACTCTCCATAGACACTGGAGAAAGTCGCGGAACCATGTTGAGTTGCTCTGGACCTAACATTTTTTGAGCCTTGGCTATTAAGCCGTTAACCCCAGTAGCTTATGACAAAATGCACACTAAGGGTAGCTTATCCAGTTCTTACGCTTGCGATTTGCCGTAGCAATGTCTGGTGCTGCTGTCTTGAAAATTGCCTGATGTATATCGGCACTGGTAGGCAATTTTAAGGTTTTATTAGCGTATAACCAGTGAGGGTTGTTGCGTCTAAACGCATGAGAGTTTGCCGCTACAATTGCATCTCTTAAAATGACTTTCTTAACTGGAAAATCTGGGAGTTGAGATTTAATAATTGAGTCTAATGTATCACCAAACTGAACCTGGTAATCATTGTCGCCCATATTACCCAATCGTTGTAAAACTGACGTCTCAAGCTCAGCTGAAGACCAACTTTTAACCGACGAGGATGATTTACTGCATTTGCAATTAGGGTCTTCTGGCTCACCCACAAGAAACTGTAAGGCTGCTTCTGCCTCTGCAATGTCTGCAATTGCTTGCCTGTCCGTTAAGCCAGACATAGCAACTACTGTAATGAGCAGAAAATAAACAGGCTGCTTAGTATTGAGTATCATAATTTAGTCATCCTCTTTTCACCTCACACATTAACAACGGATATATAAATCAAAACTCAATGTAACCTATTGAGCATAATATGAATCTTAAAAATAAGTCGCAACCAGTGTCGAGAGATCGCTTTTTCTATTCCACTCAGGACCCGCCACCTGCTGTAACACCGCAGAGTGTATATTCACCGATTCTACCTTTGCTAAGGTAAGGCTAGATAACCCTTTGTCGGTTAGTGCCTGTTTAAGTAGATCTGGGTGGGTACTTATCAAAAACTGATCGCCTACAGTAATTCCGGCGACTCGCCCTGCGTTAATAACCAGTTTATTTTCATTCAAGCGACCATCCCTGATTTGAAATTGATGTGGCTTACAGGCCAAAGATTCACTCAACCCTTGAACAAAATCAGCCATAATAATTGACGTATCGGCTTCTAATGATAATGGTATTTTACCTTTGCTATAACCTCTACTAATCGCTGGATAATGTAATTTACCGCCAGTTTTCCATAGAGATAAATTGGTGCTTCGATCTACTAATGCAAACTCATAAGTGATGTCCGCCGCTGGCCACGAGGCTTTTTCCGAACCTCTGCTAACTTGCGCTGCAGTAGATTTAAGAAATCTCGCCGATCGAGCAACACTCTGTTTAACCCAGCGAGAATAGCTGATATCGAACATATTAGTAGTCTCAGCGTGATTAAGTTTGATGTCTAGCCTATAAGGCACTCCATCGATTGATGTGCCAGATAAGTATTGATCATAGGACGAGGCATAGCTTACCTGAGAGCTTGCTGACCAATTTTTAGATAAACTTAGCCTGTTGATTAGGTGCTTTTCTATAAATCGTGCGACCTCCAAAAGCGAGTGATCTCCCACTTGATTAGCTTGACCATGTAAGCGATCAGAATCCACAATGTTAACTAGCACCTGCCGGCGAAGGTTGATTTTTGCCTCACGACATGACCGGTCAGGCATAACAGTTGCTTTCATAGTCGCCTTGGAGCCTCTTTTGGCCTCCTCAAGATATGACATAACACGAACTCCGCGAATCCCAGCGCTAGTAGAAAGCACTGATGACTCATGTAGTTTGCCGGTGTTGTCCATGTATGCCATCGAATCGACTTGCACCTCCGCCCCCAATGCCAAATCAACCAACGCCTGTTTAACCGTTCTTAATTTAATCTCCGCTGGATCTTGAGCAACCGAAGGTATGCCAAAAAGAAGTAATACGACACATATAACCCACTGCGGCATTACTCTGCTGCCAAAGAAATGAGGAGTAATCAAGGAACCAATTTTATTGGTAGCTAGCAGCATGAGTTAACGCCTTTCAAAAGGTTTTCAGTAATCATTTGACCATCGGCATTTCATTTTAAATCAGAGCCTGGCCAGCTTTTGCTGAGCCATAGACTCCAAATAAAGCTCTCGTAAATCATTGACGATAGAATTATTCAGCGACAAAGTAGTTTCGTAGGTATCTTCACCCACGGTAGTAATACTCACCAAACGAGCACCGTAAATAACTCCCTGAACGCGTGATCTAAAAGTGTCACTCTTAACAACCATCTCGGCAATGGTTGTTGTGGTATCTAGGTACTGTCCATAAACCTGCTCAAGAAGGGCCCTGTAGGCATCTAACTTAGATGCACGTATTGATAGAAGTCTCTGGTGCGCAGGGTTATCTCCTGCCTGAATACTTATCACCGCATAGCCTGTGGCAACAATATTATCATTCTGGTCGACAATGGTTGAAACTACAGCAGCATTGTAATCGCCGTTATTAGTAGCACAGCTTATCAATGATAATACCAAAAGAACGGCACCAACAAACCTAGATCTTCTTTGTAATGAACTTATTACTGACTGGCTATTTTTCATTGTAATTCCTACCGTGCATGTTGGGTGGGTCAAATTAAGTCATTAAGGATACCTTCATTTAGGCAGTTGCCAAAATAACTGTCTCCTATTAGTAGCTATCGACAGTTGCGGTAAAGCCTTGAGCATAAATAACTCTAAAACCACACTTGCAGACTTTAATAAGGTCAATAGAATAATTGCTAAAAAATGGCACGCATATTGCTTATATCTGAATAACTACGTATTTTAAGCCTCTAACATTCTGGCTTAAAATATTAACTAACTGAAATATATAGGTTTTTATTTGATGTCTACTGCACTGCTGTCAACCCTACGACAGGACATGTCGAAAATCGAACTCTCAGGGTTGGGAATTCCATTCATAGTCTTGTTGATTATTGCGATGTTAATTCTGCCGCTGCCATCTTTTTTATTAGACTTTTTATTCACCTTCAATATTCTTATAGGTGTGGTGATCATTATGATTGCCATCAATAGCTCGAAACCTTTGGACTTCTCATCTTTCCCTTCTATATTGCTAATCGCTACAATGTTGCGCTTAGGGTTAAATGTTGCCTCTACACGCTTAGTCCTAGTAAAAGGTCACGAAGGTCCCGATGCTGCAGGAAAGGTCATTGAAGCCTTTGGTGCTTTTGTTATCGGCGGCAATTATCTTGTCGGTTTTATCATTTTCTCGATCCTAATGATTATTAATTTTATCGTTGTTACCAAGGGCGCTGGACGAGTATCAGAGGTTATTGCACGATTTACCTTAGATGCTATGCCTGGTAAACAAATGGCGATCGATGCTGATTTAAATGCTGGTGTTATTGACCAAGACACTGCTAGAAACCGCAGAGAAGAAATATCACAAGAATCTGACTTTTTTGGCTCAATGGACGGTGCATCTAAATTTGTTCGCGGTGATGCAGTTGCCGGCCTTCTTATATTGCTTATTAATATAGTTGGCGGTCTTGTTATAGGTTTAACTCAGCATGATCTCAGCTTTACCGAAGCAGGAAAAATTTATGTTTTGTTAACTATTGGTGATGGTCTTGTCGCCCAGATACCTTCGCTATTACTTTCTCTTGCAACAGCTATTATCGTCACCCGGGTAACCACCGCGGAAACGATGACTAATCAAGCTAAAAACCAGCTTGGCAATCCTGTTGCCTTAATTATTGCTGGAGGTATTATTATTCTACTGGGCTTGGTTCCTGGCATGCCAACACTAATATTTTTAGCCCTTGGGGGTGCCGCAACAGCTGGCGGTATGTGGCTATACAAAAATCCTACTGATCCTAATACTGCCGAAACAGCTGGTGAACTGCAAACCGAGCAGGCTCCAGATCCAATGCTTGAAGATCTAAACTGGGACGATGTTGAGCAAGTAGATCTCGTGGGCCTTGATATAGGTTATGGACTAATCCCGCTGGTTAATCCCGAAACGGGAGGACAATTGCTGCCTCGTGTGAAAGGTATTCGCAAAAAACTTTCAGCAGAACTTGGATTCCTAATCCAGCCAATAAGAATTAGAGACGATTTAGACCTTGATCCAGATGTATATCATATTGTTATGAATGGTGTAGTGCGCGGTAAGGGAAATATCAAGATCGGCAAAGAAATGGCCATTAATCCCGGCGAAGTTTTCGGTACATTACAAGGAGAGGCTACCAAAGAGCCTGCTTTCGGACTTGATGCCATTTGGATCGACCCCTCTCAACGGGACTATGCCCGAACCCTCGGATACACCGTAGTTGACTCAGCCACAGCGATTGCAACTCACCTAAATACCTTACTTAGAAATAACTCTTCGGAGCTTCTAAGTCATGATGAAACTCAGCAGTTACTAGATAAAGTCGCCGCACGTTCACCCAAATTAGTAGAAGATCTAGTACCAGGTAAACTACCACTAGCAACAGTAACTAAAGTGTTACAAAACGTGCTGAATGAAGGTGTTTCAGTGCGCGACATGAGGACCATTATTGAAGCTCTGTCGACTGAGAGTGCGCGAACTCAAGATGCAGACGAATTAACAGCAACGGTCAGACCTCGACTTGGCAGAATGATCGTACAAAGTCTTGTTGATGTAAACGACAGCCTACCAGTAATGACACTCAATCCTGGTCTAGAGCAGATGCTACACAACGTACTTCAGCAGAGCAGTAATCCTCAAAATGCTGTGATTGAGCCTCAACTTGCAGAGGGTCTTTTCCAATCGCTGGCAACTAATTCTCAGGAAGTGGAAAATCAAGGACACCCAGCTGTATTAGTTGTATCACCGGGAATACGTCCTTGGTTAGCAAAAATTATTAAACATCGGCTTGCAGATCTGACGGTGCTCTCATACAGCGAAATCCCTGATGATCAATCAGTACAGGTTGTCGCCACAATTGACGTAGACAATACCAATTAATTAAAAGGTTAAGAAAAATGGAGTTACAAAGAATTCTCGCAAAAGACACTCGTTCAGCAATGGAACAAATTCATACACTGTATGGAAGCGATGCTTTGGTGGTGTCTAATAAAAAAGCGAAGGGGAAAACTGAGGTCATCGTTGCTATAGAGATAGCCGCAGAAGCACAAACCATGCTTAATGATCTACAAGTACCACGACAAGAATCGCCTATACCAACACCAACAATGGGAGCTGATTTCCAACAAATAATGGAATCAAAGGTTTTTACGCCGTCCGTGACTGCTATTGAGCAATCATCAGTTCTAGATACGACTATTGTTGTTAAAGACAATATTCAAAATAGGCCTCAGGATGACAACAAAGACTACTTAAAAGCGCGAGAGCTGGTGGATCTTGTCAAATTAGAACTTCATGCTATGCGCAGAGAACTCAAAATTTCTCAGCAAATAGACGCACAATCAACAACCATAGACGGCGTTCCTCACTTAGCCTCGCTCAAGGAGGCGCTGCAGTCCACAGGAATGCCCGCCCCACTGAGAATACTGGTTAATGATATTATTGCCGATAATGAAAATGTACCGTCGGCAATCAAAACAATTTCATCTATCTTTGGAAATGCTATTAACCATCTTAATGTTATTGACGATATGCGTGGTGTTCATATTATTGCCGGACGCCTAGGTATTGAAAATAGCGTTATGGCAATGCGTCTGGCACGACAAAAAGCCGCCACTTATGGAGCTAATAATGTCGCCGTGATCAGCTTTACTGATAACCAGTCAGATAATTGGAGTCAAACTCAGCTGTTTGGGCTCAACTCAGGCATAGAGACCTATAGAGCCAGTACACCGGCTATGCTGATGGAAATACTATCTCAGCTATCCTCTTATGAGTTAGTTATAATTGAAACAACTGGCCTCGAACTGGAAGTCAATTTAACAACATTTGCAAAACTAATACCTCATGCAAAGCAACACTTAGTGATATCCGCAGATGCCTCAGAAATCTCAACAAATAGATACCTCACAAACGAAGCCCTTAACTGGAGCTCTGTGATGCTGTCTCAATTGGAGTCAGACGTTTTCCCTTGGGCTGTGATAAATGCATTAATGGCTTCCCCCGTACCAGTGTCTCTTGCATCCTCTTCCTCTTCGGTAACAAAAGAAGCAACGTCAGTAAATGGTTTTTCACTAACTGAGAATGCGTTACTAAACCTACCGATGAGCACTATTTAAGCATCATTTGAAGAGGATTAAGAGCTATGAAAGAAAATCAGGAGTATGATAAGGTGAATGTCTGTTTTGAACGGTCTTTAAGGCAAAAAATATGAGCCAATCTAGTCCAACACAAGTAATCGGTATCGCCAGTGGTAAGGGGGGTGTTGGTAAGACAACCGTGTCTGCCAATCTCGCTGTAGCTCTTGCTGCTGCTGGCAAAAAAGTCATGGTTTTCGATGCCGACCTTGGGCTAGCCAATGCTCAATTAGCGCTTGGATGTAGAACTGAGTATAATTTTAGTCATGTACTGAGTGGAGAAAAAACGGTTCAGGAAATAATTGTAGAGGGACCGCAGGGGGTAAAACTTATTCCTGGATCAAGTGGCATTCAGCATATGGCCTCATTAAGCGCTAGTGAAGCCGCAGGAATAGTTCAATCTTTCTCAGATATAAGTGAGGATCTAGATTACCTAATTGTTGATCTTGCAGCAGGCTTATCTGATTCGGTAATGACTTTTTTAAGCGCTTGCCAATACCGTTTCATTGTTGTCAAAGACGACCCCTCATCCATAGCAGATGCCTATGCCACCATAAAAGTTATGATTCAGGATCTTCAGCTAAATGATATTTTTATAATCCCAAATTGTATGGACTCACATGGAGCAGGCGAAAGACTGTTTTTAGGTATTAATTCTGTTATAAAAACATTCTTGGGCTCTAGTGTCTCTAACTTGGGAACCATTC
>DNBN01000295.1 GCA_003491845.1 Porticoccaceae bacterium
AGACCACACCCAATGACAGCACTATGGCGGGCCCCGCAGGGACATCAAAGTAAAACGATAGAATTAAGCCACTGTAGCAACCGAAAAAACTGATCAATATGGAAGTAATCATAATTACATCCAATGTTTTCGCCCAAAACCGCGCTGCAGCGGCAGGTAAAATCATAATCCCGATCGCCATTAGGGTACCCAATGCGTGAAACCCGGCTACTAAATTTATCACCAACAAAAATAGAAACCCGTAATGCGCTATTAAACTTGCTCTTCCAGAAACCAGGAGAAATGATGAGTCGACGCACTCAATAACCAATGGGCGATACAACCATGCCATTACTAACACACTAATAGTCGCTATGCCTGCCAGCAACCACAAAGCAGTATTATCTAACGCCAAAATGTTGCCAAAAAGAACATGAAATAAATCAACATTACTGTGCTCTAGTGAGATCACCAACACCCCAAGTGCAAGGGAGATTAAGTAAAAGGCAGCAAGACTGGTGTCTTCATGAAGTTGAGTGGTTCGTGCAACCCAACCAGCCAGCGCAGCGACCACAAGACCGGCGATTAACCCCCCCACGGTAAGCCCTATTAACGACAAACCAGACAATAAATAGGCGAAGGCTGCACCGGGTAGTATTGCATGGGCCATAGCATCCCCTGTCAGGCTCATCCGCCGTAAGGTCATAAATATTCCTACCGGAACAGCACCTAGGCAGACAGCGAGGCTGCCGATTAATGCCCGTTGCATAAAAACATAGTCAGTAAATGGACTTACGAAAATAGAATCCATACTAAGCTGCACCTTGCTGGCACCAAGGTGCATGTTCATCAAAGGATTCAGAGAGTTGCCGTGCTCGTTTTAGGTTATCAACAGTGAGTATGTTTTTGGTTGAGCCATAGCCAATGCATTCGCGGGCCAGCAGTAACGTCTTTGGACAATGCGCTTGAACGTAATCCAAATCATGAGTGACCATAATAATAGTCCGCTGTCCGCTGTGCCACTGATTGATCAACTCTGTCAGATCAATCAGCGTTTTTCGATCAATTGCATTAAATGGTTCATCCAACAAAATAACAGGTTGATCTTGCAGTAAAACGCGGGCGAATAAACTACGTTGTAATTGTCCGCCAGAGAGAGTGTTAATCATGCGGTTTTCAAAACCATGCAAACCCACAGCGGCGATTGCAGCGGTACACTTCTTATAGTCCTCTGCATCAAGAGACTTGGTGTAACCAAGTTTGGCCCACAAACCAGTGAACACTAGCTCAAAAACAGTAATAGGGAAGCTTTTATCAAGCTGTGCTTGCTGCGGCAAATAAGCAATGGTGTCTGAGCATAGACCCTCAATGCTGCCTTCATGCACAGTTGTCAGTCCAGCCATTGCATTTAGCAAAGTTGATTTACCTGCGCCGTTAGGGCCCACTATGGCAAGCCAATCACCTTTATTGATGGTCGCATTTAAATGATGTACCGCTGGGTGCTTCTCATAGGCAAGTGTGACATTATTGAGGTAAATCGTCATGATGGATTTGTCACCCCAATCACAAAAAACCACATCACCGCGCTCAACACCAACGCTAGACTAATTCGGCTGCGTAAACTCCAGAACAACAGCGACTTTAGTCGTATTACGTTAAAAATATCCATTCTCTTTTTGGTCCGTTTTATAAACTATAATTTGTTTATGGCAGTGTTAAACTGTCCCTGCTGAGCACTTTCTGCATATACATTGCAACTCCAACTTTGAGTTAGCGAGGGTGTAACCCGCCTTGTCGACTAATTTACCCAACGCCTCGAAAATGGCTGTTGAAACAGCAATTTCTTTCGCACTTTGGCATTCGCTACAAATCAAGAATTGAGGAGTTTGGTGAAAATGTCCGCAATCAATCTGAGAACAGGCGAGATATTTGTTAGTTGAATTCAACTTATGAGCCAAATGTTCAGATTCGAGAAAATCCAAAATACGGTAAACAGACATGGTTGGCATAGGCTTTTCAGCGGTATTATTGTAGATGTCAGCAATTTCATACGCCGACAGTGGTTTATTAGAAATCAGTAGTATTTCTAAAATATCACAGCGCTTATCGGTTAATCGAGTACCTGAACTTTTACATACGTGTTTAACTTTTTCAATAATCGGATCAAGCTGTTGTTTATTCACTGGTGATCTCCTACTAAGCATTGGTTTTTGACAACAAATTATCCGTTATACCTAGATCACCCTGTGGCGGTATACGACCTACAACACTTGCACCGAGTGAAACTGGTCGGCGGTCTCTGGGCATAAAGCCTTCCTTTGTATTGAGATAAAGAGAAATACACTTCACTATGTCATCTGGGCTCTGTTCTGGGTCCTGATCGGCAAAAAGGTAACTCCAAGCGCCTTTGGAAGAAAGCGCAATGCCGCAGGGACGTGGGCATAAACTAAGGCATTCAGCAGGTTTTACTTCCACATAGGGGGCTAACGGGCCTTCATTAAGAAGGCTGCGAAGGTTTTCATAAAGTTTAAAGCCCCCTCGATTCTCTTTAGGCTCACGCTGCGTGCCACGAGCTCGGCAAGAAGTACAGACATGAACTACCGCTGTTTGAAAGTTGGTATTAACCGTTGCTGATTCCTCTGGCGAACTTAACCTGTCTTGATCCATCATGCTGCTTGCCGATATATAGCCGCACACCAGCTGAGACTCCCGAAATTAGGGTCAGCCCTTTTGCAAGGCAAGAATCTTAAAAGAAGCCTGCTGAGAAGCTGAAAAAAGCGTGGTACGCACATGTATCGATCGCAATAAGATCTACATCCTATGGGTCTGACTTTTTGATTCATTGATACCTCTTGAAGGACGACAAAACTAGATTTAGGAAACTCTTTAGCTGCTATTTTTCACGCCGCTATTTATAGATACGATATATCATATCATGGTATTAATAGTCTCCTGATATGTCAAGTTTCGCTGTTCAATTTACGTAAAAGTTCGCTATCAGATGTCTATGCGCCAAAGGAACAGCAGCAATACAGCGATTTTTTGTGCGTGCAACCATAAAAAGACCATATCTTTGCCCCATAGAAACCAAGAGCTCTTCAACAAGCTGCGCACAAAGATACTAAAAGTAGACCC
>DNBN01000072.1 GCA_003491845.1 Porticoccaceae bacterium
GTGGTCCATTACCTCATCCCAAGCTCTAACTGAAACCTGATAGTCACCAGCGGTAGAGATAAGGTTACCAATGTTTATGGTATTCATCGATTTCTCTAGTACAAGTTGACCATCGATATACCAATTAGTAAGAATAACATTTGAGTCTATAACCTCAATTGAAATAGATTCTGGATCTCTGATAATTTCACGGTTATCAGTATATGAATCTATTGGGTCCACCAAGGCATAGATGTCTAGAATGATTTTTTCAATGGCTATAGCATTATGACCACATTTGTTACCGATGAAGTGGCAATTGCCAGGACCACCATTCATTTTACTTGATTCAGTTGGTCGATATATTCCTCGATCATAATAACGACCGCCCTCATAGGCTCCTACAATAGAGCTATCTGGCATAGTAAAGCCTAGCCAATTCGACCATTTGGCACCACTAGAATCTCTGGTTACATTAACTTCGCTGGGTTCTGAGTAAGGATAAAAAGCAGGGTTACCGCCGTATTCATCGGCTAAATAATGCCACGCATGAGCGCCCTCATGCAGGGCAATATCTCGCATGTCCCATTGCCCCGTATAATGCGCGGAGTAGATCGGCAATGGCCCTTCTGCAGGATAATGAGCTGCGGCATTATAGGAATTGTCATTGAGCATTACTAAACGCCAATCTGTGGTGAATGAGCCAATTTGTTCTGCTTGCCTAAACGCACTATGCACAAGAGACCAATTTGCTCCACAAACACCGATGGTGTAGTCGGTACATCCATTTTCACCACCCAAAGCGGTATCACGATAGATATTGTTAGCCAAGTCATCCACGCCGGACTCATTACTTGAAATATCTATCCGGTAGATATTGAAAAAATTTTTATAACGAGGATACGGAGCTGATTTTTGTTTGTTTTTAAAAAAATAATCCAGCGTTGAGTCGACCATAGGTTGATAACGAGTCGTTAATTCAGTTTCAACATAACCATCACCAATAATTGCCAATGTGATTCGATTAGCTGGGTTAATGTTACCCATAGGGGTCACGGTGAGGCTCGTGTTTGCACTAGAGAATTTCCCCGGCAAAGGGTATGACTTTTGATTAGTAAAGCCAGGTATTTGGCGATCACTGTTGGGGTACTTATTTGCCGCTGCAACGGTTCCACTGGCCAAAACTACGGATATAAAAATTGCGCCAATAGGAAGCCTAACCAAAAATGCACCACTGTATTTTAGTGTAATCATAATCATCTGTATTAATCTTCTTACTTAAAACGTTAAACTTCTAGTGGGTGAAATATTACAGTAATTGATTCTATTTTTACTACTTTTTTACTTTCAATAAACAAAGAGTACCTCGCTCAAAAAGCTGATTTTTTTAATTTGTAGCGAGCATTCGGCAATCCACTAGCCAAGATTTATATTGGTTGCTCAAACCAATCAACAAGGTATAGTAATCATGTGTGAATGATTTTTTGAAGATAAAAATGCATTTAAGCGAGAGTGATTTTGAGAAAACAATTATTGATGGGATTATCGATAGTGCTAGCACTTAGCGGTGTAGCTCAGGCTGCGGACTTTGAAGTAATACTCAAAAATGCTCAAGGCGGAGATACAGAGGCCCAGTATGTTGCAGCAACTAGTTATCGTTCCGGAAAAGATGTTGCACAGGACAACAACGAAGCTGTCAATTGGTTTTTGAAATCTGCTGAGCAGGGACATACCATGAGCCAATTTGAATTGGCCAAAATGTACGACAAAGGCTTGGGGATCCCTGAGAATAACCGATTAGCCGAAAAATTTTATGCTATTGCGGCTGAAGCAGGCTTTGTCCATGCTCAGTATAATTTAGCATTGATGTACGAACAGGGTAAGTTGGTACCAAGTAATGAAGCCGATATGGTTAACTTGATGTTGGCCGCTGCGGAGCAAGGTCTTGTAGACGCTCAAGTTCGAGTAGGGGAATACTTCGTTGTTGGCGTTGCTTTTGAGCAAAATCTCGAAGAGGCGGCTAACTGGTTCCTTCGAGCAGCCGAGCAAGGAAATCTGAAGGCGCAATTCGAGTTGGGGTCTATTTATCTTGACCCGTCTTTTTCTAACCAAGATTTGGATAAAGCATATATGTGGTTTAGCAGAGCTGCTAAACAGGGTTATGTGTCCGCTCAGGCTCGCCTTGGGGAACTGTATCTGAACGGTATTGGTACAGCTAAAGATGGTGCTAAAGCCCTAGAATGGTCAGAAAAGGCAGCCAGTGCTGGCGACCGCGTTGGCCAACGTAATCTTGGAATCTTATATTTTAACGGACGTTATGTTGAACGTAATTATGAAGTCGCAGTTGAATGGTATTTGAAAAGTGCTGCACAGGGCGATGCTATTGCGCAAAAAAATGTAGGATCCATGTACCATTTGGGGCAGGGAATTGAGCAGGATGATATAAAAGCCTTCGGTTGGCTAAAAAAGTCCGCTATCCAACAATATGGCTTGGCACAATTAAATATTGCCTATGCCTATCGCTATGGCCAGGGTACCCCGAAAAATAAAATTAAAGCATACCAGTGGTACTCGATTGCAGAGTCTGCAGGCCAATCTGCGGCATATTTTAATCTTCGGAAACTGGCTTCAGATATGCCTCCAGTTGATGTCGAAAAAGGGAAAGCGCTCGCTAAAGAATGTTTGGCGTCTGCGTTTCAATACTGCGACTAGACAGAGGAGCGCTAGGGCTGATCACTGTCACTAATCCCCTATGGTGGTGTTAATTTTAAAAATCATACGGGACCCATTACATAATGGGGCAGTTACTAATAGCATTACCTAAAGTTTAGGCAAGTAATACACTAGTTTAATCCGAGCAAGGTACAAATCTTGGAGGGTAATACACAGTGTTGAACCTATGAGGATGAGGACTATAAGAAAAAG
>DNBN01000330.1:0-7836 GCA_003491845.1 Porticoccaceae bacterium
AATAATATTGGCCGGCCGTTGACCAGCTCCTATAAAATTTTCTAAGGGGCCCTGTTGCCAGTGTAGTTCACGTTGATCAGCTACCTCTATTGAAGAAAAACGATACTTAACCATTGCTAGCAAAATCTCAATACGCATAACCCATGCAAATGAGCCAATAACCACTGTCAGCGTTGTAATAATTAGTAATATCTTTTTCATTTTATTCTCCCAGTTCAATTAGACTTGTTAAATAAAACGTGATTTACCAGATCTTATATCGAGGACCGCGAGGTCTTGGCCTCTTGTGCTTCTCGGGTAATTGACAGATTCTCTCCATACGCGTTTTGCTACCATCTATGTATTCCCAGACCAATTGCCCCTTGTCCATGTATCGCCTGACCACCACAGGACCCCACCCAAAAACTCGGAATTTTACTACTTTTTCGTCCCAAGACACGCCTGCAGTTGAACGACTACAAAATTCTCTATTCCCCAG
The DNA here is from genome assembly GCA_003491845.1 of Porticoccaceae bacterium. Taxonomy (GTDB): domain Bacteria; phylum Pseudomonadota; class Gammaproteobacteria; order Pseudomonadales; family Porticoccaceae; genus HTCC2207. The sequence continues at coordinate 479 of DNBN01000330.1, forward strand.
AGTAAATAACACCGAACCCTCAGTATCATTAGTTGTCAGACCTGCGCTACTATTGGGGCCAGCATCGTGGATAATACCGGCAGAGGTTATCACTATGCGATCACCACATTGCTCAACTCTTTCAACATGACCAACTTTCCCTGACACCGCCTGCCATAGGCCACGCAGATCGTCGACCTGCGCTGACAGAGGTTCGGTACATTGAGCCAGAATCGGAAGTGGAAAATGATCATAAGCGCACTCTGGTGTATTGCCTTTAGGTATATCTCTTGCCATTAATCCATTGCCAATCAAGTCCGGAAGATGACAATAATCAATCAAGCTACCATCACCTTCGAGCGTTATCGCTTCAGTAGCCATAGGTGGTCGCGACGAGAAGTATAACTGCCAAAAGCTGATCATTATTAAGAGTATAAACACAACCAAAACATTCAAGATTATAGCTTTCACTGCTAGAAGTCCTTTTGATTTGTCCCCATTGAAGAGGTAGCACCTTACTTTAGAAATCGTGACATGCTTAACTGTTACATATTGGCAGTATCAATGTCAATATGTAACAGTTAAGCTATGGCCTCTCAAAAGAAAGTATTCATTTACCTCTCAATGGAGCTTTAGCAGTAAACTGGCAACGTTTAGTTTTGACTTCTCAACTAAAAATCCATTATGGTTTCGATAAGCAAACTGACAGCAAAATTACAGCGAGACCTCTAATAATGAAGCCTAACCGATCTGCCCATATCTTACTCCTACTGGTATATTCTCTGTTTAGTTCGACTGGCATAGCACAAAATATAACGGCAGCCGCGCCAATTATTCAGCCCGGAGCACCAGGGAAAAAGTCGGCTATACTAGATGCGAATACCGCCATTGCTATTGCAGATTCGTCCTATTCACCTGCCGATGTTAGGTTTATGCAAGGCATGATAATACATCATCATCAAGCTGTTTTAATGTCACGATTGGCAGCACAGCGAACTAACAATTCTGCCATTTTGGATCTATCAGGGCGCATTGATGTAAGTCAGGACGACGAAATAATCTTTATGCAGGATTGGCTCAAAGATCGCTCAGAAGAAGCACCAGACCCAACGGCAGAACATGCAATCCATAGGCACCATGGTATGGCGGGTATGGCAACACCTGAGCAAATGGCAGCCCTAACCAAAGCTGAGAGTACCGACTTTGATCGCTTGTTTCTGTCGCTGATGATTGCACATCATGATGGAGCTATCAAAATGGTAGAAGACTTACGAGATCAATCTGGTTCTGCTTATGATGCCCAAATCAATGAATTCGCCGCAGATGTAAAAAATGACCAAGTAGTAGAAATTCAGCGAATGAATGAGTTACTTGTAAGTCTATCAACAGATCCTCGAGCTAACCTAGCTGCCGGTTTATTTGATGCCGAGGAGGCTATTTTGAATATGCGATTATTGGCATCGCAACGCAAACCTCCGGGTTTTTTTGATCCAAAAAACCCTGGTGGTTACGGTGCCGGTGATAGCGAAGGTGATACTAATAGTGACAATGGTGCACCAGAAGACACAACAAATGAAACGCCATCATCTCTAGGTAAAGAGTCCAATGAGAAGCCAGCAGAATCGGTCGAAGATACTGCCGATGGACTACGTTATCCTATGCTGAGCTTCTATAATACCGACATGGCATTTCGCGATAATCTATTGGTCACTGGAAGTTATCATGGTTTTAACCTGTATCAATTGGATGAACGTGGCTTACCATCCTTAGCCACTTCTGTGGTCTGCCCTGGAGGCCAAGGTGATGTCTCCATCATTGGTGATCTACTGATCATGTCAGTCGAACAAACCCGTGGGCGACTAGACTGCGGCTTGCAGGGGTTAATGGATGATGTTAGTGAGGAGCGCTTCCGTGGTATTCGTATTTTTGACATTTCTAATATAAATTTGCCCATACAAGTGGGAGCGGTACAAACCTGTCGTGGTTCACACACTCACTCGGTAGTCGCTGGCCCTACCCATGATGGTAAAATAATAGTCTATAATTCTGGCACTTCAAGTGTTCGTAAAGAAGAAGAACTCGCTAGCTGTATTGATGGCACACCCGGAGACGATAGAACTGCATTGTTTCGCATAGACGTGATCGAAATACCGATTGCAGATCCTTCTAAAGCCCGTATTGTCGATAGCCCAGCAGTGTTTGCTGACCCCAACAGCGGCTCCCTGGCTGGACTCTGGCGTGGCGGTGATCATGGTGATGACACTCAGGAAACCTATCGCACAGACCAGTGCCATGATATTACAGTATTTCCATCGGCTAATTTGGCGGCCGGCGCCTGTTCTGGCAATGGTATTCTGTTTGATATCACCGACCCACTTAAGCCGACACGTATAGATGCTGTAACTGACAAGGGTTTTGCCTATTGGCATTCTGCTACCTTTAATAACGAGGGAACTAAGATTTTATTTACCGACGAATGGGGCGGCGGTGGCAGAGCCCGTTGCAGAGCCTGGGATCCGATGAATTGGGGTGCCGATGCCATTTACGATATCGTCGATGGAAAACTTGTATTTAAAAGTAACTATAAAATACCTGCCCCTCAAGTAGAAACAGAGAACTGTGTCGCCCACAACGGCGCCATAATTCCAGTACCAGGGAGAGATATTTTTGTTCAAGCATGGTACCAAGGTGGAATTTCTGTGATTGAGTTTACCGACTCAAAAAAACCGATAGAAATTGCCTACTTTGATCGAGGCCCGCTGGATGAAGAAGTACTATTAACTGGCGGATTTTGGTCGGTTTATTATTATCAGGGCGCTATTTATGGCACTGAAATTGTGCGTGGTTTAGATATTTTTGAGCTCTTACCCAGTAGATACCTTAGTCTCAATGAAATTGAAGCAGCTAAGTTAGCCTATCCAATAGTAGGTCCAAAGAAGCTGTTTAATCCACAACAACAGGTACCAATGGCATGGCCAGATGTACCTTTGGTGGCCAGTGCTTATATAGACCAATTTGAGCGAGCCAACGCTATTTCATCGGTCACTGCAGATAGTGTACGCCAGTTACTGTTGCAGATACCTGAGTATGTGAAGCAGGATAAGTCTTTCGAGGTTGAGAAAGTCATCTCTAGGATCAAAAAAGAACTAAGTGATGTTGATGCAGATCAAGTTGACGTTAATCGATTTCACCGGACGCTAAAGGGGATTGCATCTCAGTCACAAGCATCTATCTAGGCTGTGACCGAGAGCAAAAATGTTTACCGTTAAGCAGTAGGCTGTGCTTTTAACCATCTAATCTGTAAAACTATACCGATCAGATAAACGACTAAAAAGGCCAAATGAAACTTAAAAATAAGGGGGTCTTCAAATGAATCTACAAAGGGGTCCCCTAATGGCAGGCGCCTTAAAAAATCGGTAATTGCTGGAATCATATGAAATAGTAATGTACTGGTATAACCCAATGCCTGAAAATACTTGGAAAAGCCACCAAACAGCGTGAATTTTTCCATGATAATCCCGCCAAAGACGGCAACTAGAGTTAGCACTCCTAACCAATGTGCCACACCAAATCCACCCTGGTTGTATATTGCTAAAGATGAACCAGCAACAAAAATGGTAATGTAGACATAAAGCTTTCCTGGCAAGTGCTGCATGGATATCACTTTATAGTGGCGCAAAGTGTAAAATGCAGTTAACAGCGCAAGTACACCAAAGATGGTGTGAAACCACCCAAGTATTGTCATTTCAGGCATGTTTAATCTCCTCAATTAAGATGTTGGATACAATCAATTGTTATTTATGTGGATTAACCAAAAATTTCTCGCCTGTGGCCTGTTTGACATAGGATCGAATGGTTTCTGGTTGTAGCATATCCAAAAAGGAAATTTCCTGGGTGTAATGACTAGCGAAGGTTGTTTTAATTTCACTGGCAACGCGCGCGCGCATCTGACCAAATTTTTCCATACCAATTCGCCCGATCATCGGTGTCAATAACCAGCCCCCAAGTCCCCACTGCATTCCAAATGATCTGTTTAAAATTGTCGGTGATTGGTCTAGACCACCATAAATATAAACTTGCTTATAGGTATCTGAACCGTAACGGCTGTATTCTTTAGCAGTTGCATTAGCGGCAACCTCCATCGCAGCTAAAATTTGGCCCGGAAGCTTTCCCTCATTACCACCACCAGTTGCATCAAATGCTAAGGTAGCACCTGTAGCAATTAACGCTGCTACCAAGTCTTTAGTAAAATTAGCATCACTGGTATTTACCACATACTCTGCACCCAGGTTTTTCAATACCTCGACCTGCTCGGCTTTACGTACAATATTTACCAGCGGGACTCCGTCATCTTTACAAATCTTAACCAACATTTGACCAAGGTTGGAGGCTGCAGCTGTATTTACCATCGCTGTGTGGTTCTCCATTTTCATAGTTTCAACAAATGCTAAGGCAGTTAGCGGATTTACGAAAGAAGAAGCCGCTTCGGCAGGTGTTGTGCTGTCATCCATCACCAAACAACTACTGGCAGGTACACACCGATATTGAGAGTACATGGCGCCGCCCGCCACCCCCACCGTCTTGCCAATCATATGCTTTACGCTGGCACCTGCATCTACAATAACACCAGAACCTTCATTGCCAGCCTGCATGGGCTGGTCCAATCGAGGAGTCATGGCTTTCATAAGTGCAGGGCGTACTTTCATTGAGGCTACGGTGTCATCTCCAGAGCCAGACACAGTCAGGCTGTCCAAATCCGCTGCGAAAGTTGTCAGTAAGGCAAGATCTGAGGGATTGATCGGCGCTGCCTCAACCTTGATCAATACTTCATTTTCTGATGGCGTTGGTATTGCTACTTTAGCAATCGAGATAGTTATATCTCCCTCGCTTGTAACTGTGGAAATTATTTCTCTTGAAGTCTGCTCTGACATACTGATCTACCTTTTTAATTTATAATTGGTGACAAATTTATTTTTGCTCTTCAGTATGATATAATGACTAGGATGAATTTAACAAGTAGACAATTAAATCATACTGGTATACAAAGGCAAACTATGAACAGATGTGCAAGTCCGGTGGTCAACGCCATAACACTTGTCGGTGGCAAGTGGAAAATTGCCATACTTTATAACCTACAGACTGAACCAGTTAGATTTGGAGAATTAAAACGTATTCTGTCCCCAATCACTCAGCAAATGTTAACAAAACAGCTGCGCGAACTTGAAAGAGATCTGCTTATTAATCGCAAAGTATTTGAAGTATTACCACCAAAGGTTGAATACTCGTTGACAGAATTTGGGCTATCCTTCATGCCTGTTTTAGACGCTCTATGTAAATGGAGTGCGGAGAATAAAGACCTTATGCAGGCCCTGTCTGAAGACTAAACACTGATGGCCACTAACGCTTTAATATTTTAACTAACTCAGCTATTTTCGCATCCATCGAACCAGCATCATCTATGGATGCTTTAATACAGTGATGTAAATGTTTCTCCAGTATTTTTCCTTCCACTGTAGCGGTGGCGCTCTTTACCGCCTTTAACTGAGTAAGAATATCGACACAATACTTACCTTCGTCTATCATTTTTTGAATACCACGAACCTGACCTTCAATCCTCTTAAGGCTTTTAATCTGTTCTGTATGACAAGGGTTTTTCATAGTTCAAATAAACTCCGGGACTACATAAGTAAATAAGGTAGCAGATAAAAATATCACCACTGAAAAATAATACGTCATGCGAGATTTAGCCCTAGTTCGCATGCAGGTCGCTCCTAGCTGAGGGTCAACAGGGCATGGCATCGAGTATGTTTTGTAATTAATATAACCAGCAATAACAAGCAAACACAAAGCAACTAAGGTAATGATCACCTTATACTTAGACAACACAATGAGAAAAGGAAAAGTCCCCACCAAACTTGCAAGAGTTGCCCCCGCACCTAAGGCTACAAAAATTGATGGCAAAGCACAACAAATTAAGGTTGAGGAAGAGGCAAAAAGGGAGAAAAAATTCGCTGTTTTGTCTGAGACAGTGGCTACAGGCTGATTGTTGTGCATCGCTTAGATAGACACGAGTTGTATGTCTGTAGCATTTTGTCCGTTGGACTGGATTTTATGCTTGACGTCATCAAAATCAATTTCTTGATCGGCTTTGTAAGCAACAAGAACCTTGCCTTTATTGAGATCAACATCGACTTTTAAAACCGACGTGTCTTTTTTAAAGGTCTTATCAATACCTCTGGCACAGAAATCACAAACCATTCCCTGAACGCTAATGACTGCTACCTTTGCATAGGTTAGATCTTCAACAAACCGATCAAATTTTTCTGGATTAACATCCAGTTCCGCACCATCCACAGCCTGCTGGTGGCTATGTCCAGTATGACCATGATTCTCGTGCAGACTATGATCCATCTGATGCTGATCTGCGCTTATTATCGGTGATGCCAGAAGGGCAATCACATACCAAGAATACTTATTCATATTTTTCTCCAAATAATCACTAAAACCGATACATACCGTGTAAATCCCAGTCACCTTGATTGCCATAACCTATTTCAACCAAAACATTGCCTTTAAAAAACTTTAACATTGGGTATGTTTGCCACTCTTTTGTAAGGCTATTTTTCTTAGATTTCAACAGTAGCCAAGTGTGTAAATCACCGTAATCACCCACATAGGGTGCAATACCAATTTGCACATAACTATGGCTAATATTCCGCCCTGCAGCTTCTGTTTTGGTATAACCAAAGCCACTAAACAACTCTCTAGTTTCCCAATCACCTTCAACACCATAAAATAAATCATTAGGATTATCTGTGGACACGCCAGATAAAAAATACAGATTTCTCTGTGATGTATTCGTATTTTTGCGATTCAGTAAATAATTAAATCTGAGGTAAGAACCTTTTGTCTCTCGAAAGATATCTTTTTGCGCCTCAATCCCCAAAGAAAATTTGTAGCTTGGAGAATAGTGATAATAAACACTTTTTGCAGATGAATCTGATTTGACCATCAGTGTTCCTCCACCAGAGTAGGAAATTTTACGCGCGTCAGTTACCTCTGAAGCGATGCACATAACCGCAATGATAATAATATGCCATATACCCATGGGGGGTACAGTATAGTGGCCAATTAGTAAAGTCAATCAAAACGCTGTTTACAGATAAATCTAGCTAATCGTGACAGCGGTGGCCTGACCTAGCAATAGGCAGTATTTTTTAGGCCACAGGGTTTCTTACAGGACCGGGGAAAAAACGATTAGTACGCTGTTGGTATTCAGCGTAATCGGGTCTTTTTTGTCGCGAAAAGTGTTCAGATGGTACAGCCCCAGTAACATATACTAAAGTGCTGTACATAACCCTTGAGGTAAATACCAGGCT
>DNBN01000330.1:8158-24813 GCA_003491845.1 Porticoccaceae bacterium
GCCGCGATTATTAAGCCATTCCAAACCATCCATTCAGCAAAATAATTAGGATGGCGACAGTAGCGCCACAAACCAACGTTGCATACTTGGCGTTGCTTACCCTGTTTTTTCATAGCTTTTAGAAAACGTAGCTTCTGCATGTCCGCTATGCTTTCCATAGTAAAGGCCAAAGCCCAAATTAATAGCCCAAGAATCTCTAGCGCAAAGAGTTCTGGTGCACTATTTGACGCAACAATAAAAATCGGTAGTGCCAAGAAAGAGGCGTTGGCAAGTCCTTGGGAAATAGCATCAATTTGCAGGGCAAGACCAGTATTTTTTTTACCTTCTTTTACCCAACGAAGACGCTGATATTGGTACCTTGGAAACTCTTTTTCTAACAACCCCAGATACCACATTTTCAGTGCACCTAAACCCATTCTAAGTCCCACTAAAACTAGCACCATGGAGACCATCAAAGATCGAATCTGATTACCATCACTGAACAAAAAGCTGATAATCCCAAGAAGCACTAGCCCCCATGGCCAACCAATATCAACATAACTCATACGCCCTGTGCGCCAAATAGGAATGCACACTACAAATGTAAAAAGAAGCAGCTGGCCAAGACCATTTAAAATACCCAGATCAAAAAAACTAGTGGTATTTACAATTAAAGCCAAAACAAACAAAAATGGGTAAAGCGGTCGAAAATAGTTCATCGTTATCTAGGATTCCTAAAAAAGCTAAAATATGGGACGGCCCTACTCTGAGAGCGTTACTTGGCTTATGGTATTTTTCATAATCGCACTTGGAGTAAAGTAGATATCGCGCCATGCCTTATCACGATATCGAGTGGTTTGGTCACTAAAATGATGAGTATTGGGCGCACCTGACTGACTATAGGAAAGAATTGCCTGTGCCTTTGGTCCCTCTTCAGTGTAATTTAGGGTCATAATAAAACTGGATCCATAGGCAATATTATAACCGCTACTGCTCAGGGTTTTACTGTCTCCAACGGTATCGTTAATGCCAGAAAATATTGGTGAATCAATATAGGGGCTAGTCTCCTGAAGGTTAGCAATACCCTCATATCGATTACCTCCATGTACCGAAAATGGTATCCCGCCTCTATGAGCTTTTTGCAGCTCCCCCAGTGATACATCCAGAGCAATACCTGATGTAGTAAGCAGTGAAACAGCCTCTGCAAGCGCAACTAGTGGCCGATCATCCAGAGTCAGTCCAGCGGGTGTTAACGTAGGCTGAGCAACATCGAAAGCGCCTCGAAACAATGGGCCAGAGAACTGTGTAGCTGCGTAATCAAAACGTGTTATCCATTCTCTAAATAAGACAGAACCCCTACTGCCTAAATTATAGCGGTTATCCCAACCATCCAAAATGTTGCAGGCCTCGGTTACATCAACGACCTTATTGCTCAAAGACACCATGGGTGTCTGACGACATCGATCAAGTAATTCAGGTTTAAGTAGGTGTGCGGATAGACCGGTATTGTCAAATAGAGCAGTCTGGATTTCTTTTGCTGAAAACAAGCTATCTTGCCCTTTAAAGTTGAAGCCCTGCAGTCCCTCTAGTAGATGAATATTCATCCGCGTACGCACACTGCGCGGAGAGTTAGTTGCTCCATATAAAGGAGAATAATCAGTATTAGGGTGCTTAGGATCGCTCAGCCAATAACTGTCATTTGCATTAAAAACATAGAATTCACTCTCAATCAGCGGGCGTTGCTCAAATGGCGTGGTCCCGGGGATAGGAGTATCCAAATTAATAACCCATTCATCCCGGCTATTACTCCCATCTAGGATCACCAACCCTTTAGTCAGATACAGCTGATGTAATTGTGGCACCTGTTTAACGCGCTCTTGCCATGCTGCAATAGCGTCAGTACTTAGAGCAGCCACATTAGTATTATCAAGATAAACCGCACGACCATCAGCACTGGTGGATATAGTGTTTACCCAAGGCATTGCATTATAGTTTTTATGTGCTGCAATAAATTCATCCATAGATTGGGCCTGGCCCATGGCTAGCCACTGGGCAAGCACCGCAGTATTTCCACTATTAGCATCTCGTGCAACATAAGCAGTCTTTTTAGTCCAGTCAAGACCTGGCATTTTTACAACGGGGCCCAAGTGACTATGCCAAATGGGTGTTGTTTGAGTCTGTAGTCCATCGTCTGTAAAGACACTTACTGTTACATTTTTTGCTTCTAGGCTGCGCCAGTCTCCGTCATAAAGATACTGAGTAGGATCTTTTGGGTTCAACGTCAGTTGGTAGAGTACTACACGTTTAGAATCCGATACGGTATGTGTCCAAGCCACCGCATGATTAAAGCCCAAGGCAACACCAGGTGTGCCAATTAATCCAGTACCATAGACATTTAGCTCCCCAGGAATGGTTAGATGTTTTTCCCAAAAGCGCGAAGTACCAAACCAGGGATAATGCGGATTAGCCAGCAGGCTGCCTTTGCCATTTTCCGTCGCTTTGCTTCCCAAAGCCCAACCATTTGAACCCATACCCGCAAGTTTAATACCTTCAATTGCCGCCAACTGATGCGCCACCGGCACCTTTACAGGGACTACTGCCTCAGGCGGCTGCGCTGCAACAATAGCACCAGCCATACGGGTAAGAGAATAAACTAGAGCGACATATTGCGTCATAAAATCAGCTGCATTGACCGGCTTAACCCAACTGGATTGATCACACCATGAACCAAAATCTCCAGATTTATCTGCAAGATATCGGTTATAACCCGCAGTGTAGCCTTGTATCCACTGCTTAATTTTTTCTGGTTGGTCTGCTAGGGCCGCACGCCCTTTATAGGGTATATCCAGCGCTTGCATGATCATGTCACTATAAATATGGGAATTATTGTGCCCAGCACCAAAATACTTGGCTGCCTCGCCCCGAGCAGTAAGCAGTGCAACAGCCATGTTACATACCTGATCCTGAGCAGAGGCATAGGCTTCTCCATAACCCAAACTGCCGTAATCGGACGCTGTAATATGGGCCACACCAAAGGTAGTGCGAGTAATATCAACACTATAATTTACTAACGCTTCTTCATGCGACTGACAGGCAGCTAGACCAGAAATAACAACGGCGAAAAATATGCAACGAAATATAGGAGATGTCATGGTGAACTTATGCCCTTGTATTGTTCTTATAGTAAAAATTATACAAGTTAGTATACAGGAATTGAACTACCGGCTAATCCACATCAACAATCAGTCTTTAGTTGCATACACCATTGCCATTACAAAAACGCCACTTCACTAGTCAAATTGATTTTTACTCAACGTCTAAGGACTAGACTTTTACCACAATAAAGCGCTTCTAAAATAACAATATCAGTCATCAGTAAATAGACGTTGCTGCTAACAACAAACTTGTCTCTATTTTGTTTTAGAGCATATCGATCTTCTGATCCACGATATGCTGCAGCAATGGACTTTTTTCAGCGCGCTCAAATGCTGCATCAATCGCTGCAGATTGTTGTTGCATAAAGGGCCGGTAATTAGGATGGGTGAAAATATATAACTCACCAGCATTTAGTGCTTCGACGACGCGTTTACCGACGATAGAGACCTCAATACCGTTTTCCACCAGATGCTTAGCCCTCTTTGAGAAGCTACTTTCAGTCATTATATCCCAGTCGTCAGACTGGTACTGCTCTGGTCGATTTCTCTCTGAATCATAAATACGAGTTTGTACAAAAGCAGGACACAACACAGAAACTCTGATTCCTTTTCTTTCAAGCTCACCAGCCCAACTTTCTGACAGAGCCACCACTGCTGCTTTTGTTGCGGTGTAGGCTCCACTGTAAGGAACACCAGTCATTCCAGCCATAGATGCTACGTTAATAACCCAGCCACCTTCACCGTGTTGTTTAATCAGTGGGACAATCGCCTTAGCACCATAAACCACCCCCATTAAATTTACGTCCAGCACCCATTGCCAACCATTTTTATTTTGGCTCTCAATAGATCCGGAGTCTCCACCCACCCCTGCATTATTTACCACCATATGCACTTTTCCGAAGCGCTCTACTGCCTGCTGCCCGACTACCTGCCACTGCACCTCATCCGCTACATCCAGAATAACTGTCAGTACCGAGACACCCCTTGCTTGAAGCTCTAGGGCCGCTTTTTGAAGATTTTCTTGATCGATATCTGCAAGCACAATATTCATACCCTGTTCACCTAACGCCGTAGCAATAGATAACCCAATACCTTGTGCTCCTCCACTAATGACTGCGGTTTTTCCTGCAAAGTCAGACATCTTAATTCGCCCTTTCGTTGATTATTAATCCTTCACTACTACATTGATAGAACAAAACTCTGTGTCTTAGTTCTTGTTTACTTGGTGCTGCCTTTATGAAGAACTCTAGAGTGTAATGCAAGACTTTTAAACGCCCTTAGTAAAGAAACAATGATTTGATTAGCCGCTTTCTCTATCAAATAGGTATTACTCGAACGTTTTTATCGTTGAAGTTGGGATATCACCCAATATGACTATTAATCTTTACCCAGTAGCAGCCAACAATAGCGGTATCTGCAACCCTATAGAACAGGGAACTTAGACAAAATGCATAGTTTGTAAAGGCTGTGTTGTGTTTATCACTAATATTCACCCGATATCAGCTCATTATTTTATGAATTAATATCCTTACAAAAGTACTACTACCCAAAACGGCCAAGATAAGTTAATAAATGTAACCTTTACTTCCCTTTCTTATCATGGTAAGTTTACGTTACATTTTACAAAGCACTGCATTTCAACAATAACAAGGAGCAACCATGGAAATATTAATACCACGAGCCGGAATATTGGTTCCAATAGCAATAATATATGTTATTTTCTTGTTTAGTCACAAAAATGAAACACAGAAATATAACGCGATTATTCAAGTTTCGAAAAATATTGATGACCCATCTAAAATTGAAGAAATTCTCGATAGTTTAAGTGACAACAAAAAACCCATTGATTACAGACGCGGTGGCGTAATAACTTTGTTTGTTGGCATCGGTTTATTCCTTTTTGGCTTAACCTTTATAAGTATCCTCAAGGGTGTTGGTCTTCTTGTTGGTGCAATTGGCACTGGTTCAATAATTGCGGGGTACCTCTATCCTAACGATGGCGCTGAAATCACCAGAGCAGTTGAAAAATTTGAAGATTAACACTAATGGGTAATCATCATAAAAAGCTTTTGAATAATCTTGAAGAATTAAGAAAGACTGCATGTTTAACTCAACAGGAACTCTCAAAAAGTGCCGGTGTGTCACGAAAAAGCATCAATGCAATCGAAAATGGCATTTATGTTCCCTCTACGGTGCTTGCGTTGAAAATCGCTAACACCTTAAACTGCACTGTCGAAGACCTGTTCAAACTGCCCTGAATTTATAGTGCGCTATGATCTAAATATAGGTTCTTGGTTGGGTTTAATACTATTTATGGTGCTTTATACTCGCCCAAAATCGACCGCCATGAGATTATTTGGATGCCTGTAAAAACACCTATAGAATAGTGACATGAAAGCAAAATTCACAATAATGGCAGTTTGTATATTCCTTATCTGCGGCCAACTTTTTGAAATAAATCAGTCTGTTGATCATGAATGTCATGAAAGAGATTGCTTTGTTTGTCCCTGTAAAACTGATGAGTATTGTTTCAGCTCTAAATCTGCTCCAAGCACAACCAAAATAACCACAGTTCTGATTACTTCGATCAAAAACCCAGTTATAAAAACTGCATCTAACATGCTCAGAGGCATCAGAGCACCCCCTGGAAAAAGGAAAATTAAACCATATGTCTACAGTCGATAATTACCACTCAGCGGGCTCGCTGATACTCCTCTTAGGTTCACTTTCTTTGAGTGTTCCCTTGGCAGGTGAAGAAGAGCATATTCACAAAATCGAAGAAGTCATCGTTACGTCGATGCGTAATCGTTTGAGTTTTGAGCAGCAGCCGACTCGTATTGAAGTCCTAGGACAAGAGGAAGTTCAAGAAAAGGCAAATATGAAACCTGGTGATATCAGAATGCTACTAAATGAAATCACCGGTATTCATGTCCAACAAACGTCAGCAACCACCTTTAGTTCCAGTATTAGAATGCAGGGGCTTGATGGGAAATATACACAACTTCTTCGTAATGGAATGCCTCTATTTGGTGGCTTTTCCTCGGGGCTTGGATTGCTGCAAATAGCCCCTCTAGATTTACAGCAGGTAGAAGTAATCAAAGGCGCTAATTCGACGCTCTATGGCGCTGGTGCAATAGCCGGTTTGGTAAATTTGATCACTAAAAAGCCGCAAAGAGACCCTGAGACCTCCCTACTTGTCAATTTGACATCTGCCGGTGGTATGGATGTCAGTGCATTTCATTCCTCATCGCATGACCAAAAGGGCGTCACAATATTTAGCTCGTATAATAAAGGCGACGCTTATGATCCGGCTGACAATGGTTTCACTGCCATTCCCAAGTTTAACCGGTGGACTTTCAACCCCACACTATTTTTCAGTAAACCAACTAGCGAAATGAGTGTGGGCTTTAGCGCCATAAAAGAAAATCGTATTGGCGGTGACATGAGCTATATTGCGGGCGAAAAAGCGCAACCGAGCTACTTTGAGCAAGTCGAAACAGATAGGCTATCAAGCCAATTCGAGTACATTACAGAAAAAGATCAAGGCAGAGAATTGATCATTAAAAATAGTTTAAATTACTATCAACAAACTATAGGGTCTTCAAATTATACGTTCAAAGGCAGCCAGTTCTCCAGTTTTAGTGAATTGCATCTGCGTGGATCAACCTCCCGTGTTGACTGGGTTGTTGGCATGAATTTATGGACAGATAGTTTTGAGCAAGACATTCCCAAACAACCCACAACTATGGACTTTAATTCGCAAACTGCAGGTTTTTTTGCTCAAGGAGCCTTAGCATTTAACGAGTCCTGGTCACTCGACACAGGACTGCGCATTGATTCTACATCCGATTATGGTGATTTTTTTCTACCACGAGTTTCTCTGATGTACACAGCAGACAGCCAAACATCAATTCGTATTGGCGGGGGCTTGGGTTACAAGGTACCGTCTCCATTTTCCGCTGATGCGTCCAACTTACACTATCGCGATATATTATCAATAGATCCAACAGAGCTTAGCGCCGAGGAATCCTCTGGTCTAAACATTGATCTCAACAAACGATTTAGCATAGGTAGTGATGCCACAATTAATGCCAATCTTCTATTCTTCTACACTCAGGTGGATAGCCCTCTCCGTTTGCTCGCCAATGATGATGGCACTTTCGCTTATAGCCAGCCAGATAACTATGTAAACTCCCAAGGTTCAGAAATTAGTCTTATATGGCGATGGAACAACTTCAAATATTTCTTTGGGTATACCTATGCCGATGTAAAAACACATAATGAGGCTGGTAGTACTGTCGTTCCGTTGATGCCAAAAAATCGTGTCAATAATATCCTTGTATATGAAGTTGAAGATGAATTAAGAATTGGCTTAGAAGCTTATTATTACGGACGTCAAATTTTAGCAGATGGTTATGAAACCAGAGATTTTTGGATTTTTGGACTTATGATGGAAAAGACAATGGATGAGCATTTTTCAGTTTTTCTAAATTTCGAGAATTTTTCTGACACTAGACAAAGTCGATATGATCCTATTTATAGCGGATCACAAACATCACCAGAGTTCGCAGATATCTATGCTCCATTGGATGGTTTTGTCATCAATGGAGGAGTCAAAATAGTATTTTAAGGATCTAAACTGATTGGATAACTAATTTTTAGTCGATCAAACTCTGCAAATACAAGCATGAACCATGGCCGGCCAACAGTCTTATTACCGACCAATTTAAATGGTTCGTCCGTTTAATAAGCCTTACTGTGGTGAAATATAAAAAACCTAATTTAATTCTTATAAATAATTATTTATTGATAAACGATAATATTTAGTTGTAAAACGTTGTTTTTCCATTTAACCTACACACATGGAAATTCGAATCACACTTGATGTAGAAATGGCGAAAAAGAAGATATCTCTTAAGGAGTTGTCTCAAAAAATCGGAATTTCTATAACTAATTTATCACTATTAAAGACCGGCAAGGTTAAGGCGATTCGGTTTAGTACGCTCATGGCTATATGCCGCGAGCTTGACTGTCAGCCTGGCGATATTCTTTTTTATGTAAGTGATAGCGAACAAATAAATTAATAACATGCCACTATAAAATGCGGTTTAGACAATTAAACGAGGAGGTTTAATTATGCAGAATAACGATTATTTACTACCCGGTGTTTGCGCAATATTCCTAGCGATTATATCCCCTGTCTATTGGCTTGGCATGAGTCAGTCAGTAGAGAGCTCCTATGTATTAGGGCAGGACGTGATGTCCCTAGGATTTTCCGATATTCTGTTTGCTTGTATTCTTTTATTAACCATTTATATTTATCTTAATCTAAAAAATATTCTCAACGAACAATTAAACTTTCATCACATTGATATGTTAATTTGGATTAACATTATCGTTAGTATCCTTTGGATGAGTACCCTAACCCTCGACATAGCAAGCATCGTACTTGCTGAAAATTTCGTAACACAAAACGAGAGTAGCTTTTCAAACATTGCATTATTGACTAGCGTCGGAGCGATTATCATATTAGGCATCATAGATTTATTGATTGGTATTTTACTGTTAGCAAAATCAACTGAACTTCCTGCCTTACTAAAAGTTTTTGCCATTATGTCAGTAATACAGGGTGTAATAGGCATAACGGTAGTTTTTGCGGTAACGTTAATCTTTATATTCCCGATAACTCTGATTATTTTGGCGATGTTTTTTCTACGTAAACCAGAGTCTTTGGAAATCGTTTGAATTGAGTGGCAAGCAACTCGTGTACAGTATTAGAATACATTTCGCGTAGCTTTTGATTAGATTAAAAGTTAGGGTGGATGGGTTGCAAACTACCTCCACCCGGGAGTTACATGAGTTCACTCTTACCCGCAAGAAAATACACCGAGGGAGTGGAAAAGATTTTCACAAAAAATCGATGACACTATTTGACTCTCTAATATTGAGCAGGTATCAGAGATAAATTAGACTACCCTGATTCCGCTATAAGAGTAATCCACAGAGTATAATAGGAATATCTGACCATGGATCAGCTAAAAGCACTCCGATATTTCAGTAAAGTCGTGGAAACTGGAAGTTTCACTCGAGCAGCTGAAGCGTTTTCTGTGCCACCCTCCTCCCTGTCTAGACGAATCGCGGACCTAGAAAAAAGCCTGGGGGCAAACCTCTTAAAGCGCAGTACCCGAGTGGTTAAGGTAACTGAAATTGGGCAGGTTTACTTTAAGCAGGTGCAAAATATTTTGACTCAGCTTGAGCTAAGTGATGAAACCGTGCGCAGCTATCAAGCCTCTCCCACAGGATTTCTGCGCATTAGCAGTATGGTCAGTTTTGGCGAGCGACTGTTATTACCTCTGCTGACTGAGTTTAAAGCGCTGTATCCAGAAATCATTTTGGATGTAAGCCTAAGTGATGAGTTGTCGACGCTGTCCCGTGACGATGTAGATATTGCTATACGCGGAGGCTATGCCCCAAATGAACGTGTGCAGGCCGTACGGCTAATGAATAATGATTTTATTCCGGTAGCCGCATCAAGTTATCTTGCGGCAGCTGGGATCCCAAAGCACGCCAACGAGCTTAAACAACATCAAGGCCTTTTTTTTCGCACACCAACGGGCCCACAACCTTGGTTATGTCAGTCAAATGGACAATGGTTAGACGTATCCGCACTACCCCTAACTATCTCTAACAATGGTAAATGGTTAGGCGAGCAGGCGCTTGCAGGACAGGGTATTATGATGGCACCAAGATGGTTGGTGCAGGAGTATATCGATAGCAACGAATTACAGGAATTGCATATTGAACCAACATTGTACATCAGCCAAAACTCTGGACTGGCCATTTATCTACTCTATCAAAAGCAGCAATATCTGGTACCGAAAGTGAAGATCGCGGTGGATTTTTTGATAGCGCGGTTTTCTGACAGCTAAACCAGATTAAGGGAGATACCCAGTCAAATTGCTAAATATCTCCCATAAAACTCTCAGTCTTAGTTTTTTGTAGAACCTCTTACTTAACAGCACTTGGTACTATAAGTACCTTGCCATTTCTGCCACGTTCCGCGGCACGAATAACAGCTTGCTTGATTTCACCAACCGAGTAGCGAGAGTCAACATTAGCTTTTAGAGTGCCATTTACAATCAGCGGAATAACCTGGCCAAAAGCAGCCTGCTTGGTCTGCATATCAGCTGATTGGTACCACTTGTAGAGCCAAAACCCACGCAACCGAGTGTCGTTAAAAATAACATTACCAGTATTCAAAACGGCGGGCTGTCCTGACAGCACGCCATAGGTAACCAGAGTACCACTGTAGCCCAGACTATCAGCTAATCTAGAGTAGGTCTTACCACCAACAGGATCCAGAGCAAGCACAACTGGAGCATTGCCCGTTGCTTTAGCGATTTGATCAGCAAGATCTGGCCCGTCGATCAAGACCACATCCGCTCCCTTTGACTTCAATTCCTCTGCAAGGCCGTCACGACGAACAATATTGACGGTCTTTATACCGCGCTGCTTTGCCAACTGTATAACATAACCACCCACCGCAGAATTCGCAGCGCTTTGTGCAATCCACTGCCCTTCTTGAACATCCACAAAAGAGGTAAGCATAAGCAAGGCGGTTAACGGGTTAACCGCGGACATAGCAAGCTGTTCAATGACCTCGGCACTCAGAGGACCCATCGTAGGCAAAGGAAGAAACCCACCTGCAGGAGCCACTATTTCGTCTCGCCAGGTTCCACCGCTGGCAAGTAATACCAGTTGACCGACTGTTAAGTTTTCTACCTCTGCGGATATTTCCACCACTCGGCCAACACCTTCGCTACCCGGGTTAGACGGCAATACTGGATCTACACCGTAGTTACCCGAAATCTGTAATAAATCTGATGGATTGATGGGCGCTGCCAACACTTTCACTCTGACCTCGCCCCTCTTGAGCGGTTGAGGACTATACTCTTTAACCTTGATAACATCTGCCGGATTGCCCATCTCACTAAACTCAAGATACGTCAACTGTGGTTGAGTCTCTTGATGCTCACCACCAGAATGATGATCTGCAATAGTGAAAGATGGAGAGCCGAGAAAAAGCGCTAAAATGCTAATGATACAAATATTTTTCATAGTGTTGCTCCCTTGCTTATTTATTGGTGTTTTTGTTGATTGTTAGAGGATACTGCTCTTCTGCGTAATGTTAACTACAACTTTTGGTGTTGCCTTGCCTGATGAGTCAGTATCATCTTGCTCAAACCAGCGTCCAAGATAAATACCCACCATTGTCCAAAGCCCCGCTATGCCTGCACCGACAATAGCAACTGCTGCTAAACCTAGACCCAAACCCTGTGTTAATCCAGTAAACAACCATGCCATCAACATGTCCCCTCCACGGTAGGCAACAATGTCGATAACTGGTTTTGCCTTGAATCGTGTTTCTCTATCAACTCTAGTGAATAGCATTTCTCTAGCAGGCCGAGTGACCGCGTAGTTACCAGCCCTGCGTATAATCTGCAAGCCAATCACCACACCTAAAAAAGGTGAAATTGCTAGCACTAGTAAACCAAGACAGATCAAAACGGGGATCAGTGCAATGGTAACTGGCATACCAAATTTTCCTACGATACGGCTAGTGGCAAATAACCCTGTGGCAATAGATAAAGTGTTTACGGCCAGGTCCATCTGCGCCCAAATTGCAGTGCGCTCTACCCTGCTCAATTCACTGAGTAGATTCTTTAACTCGAAATAAACAAACGAGCTTATGCCTGTATATAAAAATATAAATAGGCCTATGGCCAGCAAATACGGGTTCGAGAAAAACATCTTAAAACCCGCAAAGGGGTTACCGCCAATCGGCTTGTTGGGAGGTGTTAACTCCAAATCTTCATTGTGTAGTTCTGTAGATTTCAGTGACTGCAAATAAAAGATGATGGGTATTGGAATCAGTAGCATCATACTAGCCAATAACATCAGATTATCTGTGCCCATCGACGCGGAGAAAAACGAAGGTATAGAAGGACCAATTAGACCGCCGACGCTAGCACCTGCAGCAATAATACTAAACAGCCTACCCGCTTGCTCTTTATTGAACAAGTCAGACATAAAACTCCAAAATACTGAAATATGAAACAGGCTAAATACACTCACCCAGACATAAAACGACTTATCAATTAACGTTCTATCGGCAGAGATATAGGCCAAAAGGTAAAAAACAACAAAGGTTAGGGCAAAGATACCGTAAATAGACGGAACCAAATAACGAAAGTGGAACCTTGCGACTGCCATGCCATAAACGCCTACAACGGCCGTACTGATGAAAAAATTTAGAGTCCACAACCAGCTGACTTCGGCGTCTGTCCAGTCACTTGCCATGGCGTCACGCACCGGACGAAGTATGTAGTAGGCAGACATCAACACCACCACAAACAGAAATGAACTTGCCACAGCCTTTACTTCCTTGGCCTCTATCTTGGCGACCAATTTTAAAAATCTAGCCATCGGATTATTACTTGCAAGCATAGTTTCTCCTAGGCTGAACCTAGCTGGTTATCTTGATTATTCTGTATTTGGATATTACCTTGGAGCACTAATAACACTACATAGTATCCATGACTAGCGTAAGCGTATAGCTTTGTTATAACGCTATTATTAGCCTATTTTAGGCAAGGATAAATAAGCTGATGTGGGTATCTTTATTGTCATAAAGACAATAATACTGTTCATATGTCTGGTCTCAGATTTATACCTCACACCAGCCTCTGCATTATTACTTATACCAATGGCTTTGAAAAAAATATGGCAAACCAAGTTGGGCTGCACTTGCTGTGCCGTTTCTGCATGCTTGTGTTATTGTTCACTCACCCCATGCTGACTAAAAAAATAAATGTAAATCATGAAACATAAAGCTCTATTTCTTAGCACTATAATTCTTTCTATGAATCTTTTTTCACTGGAACAGCAGAGGGAGAAATTAACAATACTTGTTTATAACACCCACGGGCTTCCTGAAATATTTATAAGTGACAATCCGAAAAAGCGCTTTCCGGTAATAGGTAAAAAAACTCAAGAATTTAACATTTCCTTGCTGCAAGAAGACTATTCGCATCATGAAGAGTTGTTATCTGGCTTAGCTGAGAATAGCCTAGCTATTCGTGGTAGATTGGGTGGCCGTCTAACATGCCCGTTCTGCACTGGTTCAGGATTAACATCTGTTTTTAATCTACCTAAAAATTGGACCGTAGAAGTAGAAAATAAAACGTACGACACCTGTTCGGGATGGTTAAGAGGAGCCAATGATTGCTTTGCCTATAAAGGTTTTCAAATAATAGAAATAACGCTGCCGAGCAACAAAAGATTTTTTATAGTTAATACGCACATGGATGCAGGTAAAAGAGATTCTGACAGGGCATCAAGGCAGCGACAATTGGAGCATATTATTTCAACTATAAAGCCTAAAACAGCTACTGAAGCGTTGATTGTTGCTGGAGATCTTAATCTAAATTCTAAAAACCCTGACGACGTAAAACTCTTAGAAAACTTCAAGAATGCGCTTAGCTTAACAGATTCTTTTACAGGGCATAAAATAACTAACACGTGGGCAATATTAGATTACATCTTATACAAGCAAGGTGAAGAATTGGAATTTAAAATTATCTCTGTAGGAGAAGACGAATCATTTGTCACAGAAGAAGGCCCTTTAAGTGACCATCCTGCTCTAGTGATAGAAGTGTCAATCTAATTATTACCGCTCTTAGTTAACAAATTACGACTACTCCCGCTCAGTACTTTCATCAGCATTGAGTTTAATAACTAACTGATTTGAATAGAATTGACCTATTTTTTCAAAAACCCCACTGTAATCCTTCAAAAATTTCGTGCTTTGTCACTTCCGATACTGCTTACGATCTTAAACTTTCGTTAATAGCCACATGAGCTAATACAACCTACTTCAACGCTAGCACCCCTTTTAATAGAAGGCACTTTGAGATCTGTCCCTGCATTGATCGTGCCTGCACTAAAATACAATTAATTGCTTAGTCACACCCTAAATCGCTACGACTCGTCGGGTCATTATTGATAACACATAGACCCGATGGCAGAGATTCAGGCTCATATCGCATCAAATCTGGGTCTCTCAATGCTTCTTCCAAAAATACAACCAAGTCAGTTAGTTCTTCCTCAGCCAGCCCTAGTGGGCTAAATCGGTAATCTAACTGACTCGTTGATGCTTCGTTTTGGGCCACTGCATTATTTTTATACTCAACAACCTCTCTTACAGACGAAAAAGATCCTCCGTGACCAAATACATCGGTATCTGCAAGATTATACAATTGAGGTACTTTGAACTTGTAATCATCAAGTGGATTACCAGTAAAACCTCCTCGACCAAGACGTACACCATCAGCAACTTGACCAATGATGTCATCATTAACATCAAGGTCATCAAATCCAACTGCGAAAAACACTTGATCTGCGGTAGCACCAACAGGTGATGAGAGCGCGGCACCCTGATGACACCCATAGCAGCCTCCATTGCCAAAGAAGACTTCTGCTCCACTGATCTGTTGTTCCGTCATTGCAAATTTATCACCTCTCAACCAAAGCTGAAATGGGGACTTATTAGCCAGAACCGTCCGCTCAAATGCTGCAATCGATGCAGTCGCACCCTGCGCTAATTCGCTCATCGTATATTGGGGAAATGCCGCTAATAATAGATCATAGTATTCAGTCTTCTCAAGTTCAGGAGGAAAAGATCCAATTCGATGAACACCAGTACCCGCTATTGCTTGAGTCTCAATACCAGAAAATCCCTGAGAATTTGCTGCCTTTGGTGTACCTTCTGTCATCAAGCGGTCTGGGGCTATACCGGCATTAATAACACCATTGACGGAATTTCCTAGCGCACCATTCCATAGCATAACATCTTGATAGGCAACATTTAGAACTGTTGGTGAGGTTACAGGCTGCACATCTGCATCCTGAGTACCGATGTCTGCATCATGCCACCTTCTTGACTCACCCTTGATACCGAATCCTTCCCCACCTTCACCTAATCCCTGAGTCATACCTGACTTAAATCCTGCCCTTGCATGATGGCACGATGCACAGGACCATGTCTTTGCGCGAATCGCAACTCCCTCAGTTGCAAATGCAGGATCATGATAGATGAACTGTCCGACTGCTACTTTTTCCGCGGTAATTGGATTCATTGAGTCTTGAGGTATATTTTCATAGTCATCACTATCAGGAAGAAGATAAAAATCTAGTGAATTTGTGAACGATGCAGACTGCATGGCTACCTCAAGAGCGGAGGTATCTGGCGGAGTTTCAATAACTGGTTCAAAAACTGGTGCCTCATCACTGCCTCCACCACCACAACCTACAAGAATCAATGAAATGATTGATACTGTAATGATTTGATTTACTCGCTTCATGTGATCACTCCTATCAAAATTCGTATTCAAAAAATTTTAATTAGTTTAACCCTTAGCTCACTTAATATGTTAACTGCGTCTCATAATATACGGAACTACTAGGCAGATAAAATCTTAAAATAAAAAATTACTAAAGGCTATACATTTATACATAACCTTTTTAAGCTCCATGTTAGGAGCGCAGAAAAGGAAGTGTAGTAGAAGGTGTTTAAAACAGTGGAGAGGTTCCGACTTTTTAAATTATGCTGCTAAAAGCTTTCTAGCATGACTCATGACTGGGGTGAAAAATAATCCGATCACCGCCGTATGTAAGAGCATTTTCATTTATAGGCCACCTCTTTTATCATAAATTTTGACTGAAAACGGGCCATCTAAATCGACAGGCTGACGCAAGGAAAAAATATTTCCGTCAATATCACGAGCATAGGCCTGAATAAAGCGACCTAACTTGACCGGTGGGCTAAAAAACTCAACTCCGAGCGCTTGGAGTCGTTGATATTCCGCTTCGATATCACTTACCTCCAAAGAAAATGAGTAGCCTAGAGATGTTGGTTCTCGCTCTATCATGCTCTGTGGAGTGGGCGGATCTATGAACTGTAAGATTTCTATGACTTTGGACTGACGATTAAGTCTGAACCAGCCAATTTGTACCTTGGAATTGTCAATATCAAACAGGTTGTCACCAAACTCACCTACCGGCACCTCAACTATTCTGTGGGGGTTGATCTGAAAAATATTATGATAAAACTGCATCAGTCGATCCCTATCAGGGGTGAACAGGGATACCTGAGACATCCAAATTGACTTATTATCCTTATCCCAATTGTCCAGATACCCCGCATGTTTCAACAATTGTTCGCCATCTAGTTCCTCCATTTCAAGAAGATTGCCTTCTGGATCATAGGCATAGACGTAGCTCACGCCATAGGTAGGGGAATACACAGGTTTGCCATGCCGATTCAAGAATCTGGCACCTTGGGCAGCAAACTTATCAAATAATGGCTGATCTTTAGGCGATTGATAACAAGTATGTGACATGCCTGGCCCAATAACGGGCATATCCCTCAGCGTGACAAAGTCATTATGGGCAAATTCACTG
>DNBN01000219.1:0-5037 GCA_003491845.1 Porticoccaceae bacterium
TTTGGTGGAAAGTCGGTTGCCTCCTCGGGAGCGGCTGTTGACTGCTCAAAGTCGGCGCGTTTTTCATCCATAATCTTTTGCTGATGCTCTGGAATTTCAACTTTCGTCATCATCCCAATCTTTTGCAGGTGGTCTTCGATAGCCCAGCCTATTTCAGCTACTAGTGAAGGCATGAAACGGCCACCTGACTTGAAATATCCACCCTGCGGATCAAAAATAGCCTTAAGCTCCTCAACCAAGAAAGTGCAATCGCCACCTTTGCGGAAAACTGCGGAGATGACTCGTGTTAGCGCAGAAATCCACTGATATTGATCCATATTTTTGGAGTTGAGAAATATTTCAAACGGACGGCGTAACTCATGATCAGTACCTTCATTTAAAACAATATCATTTATGGTCAGGTACATTGCATGGTCTGACATTGGCGTTTTGATCTTGTAGGTACTGCCTGCTAGTGCTTCAGGTCGTGACACCTTTTCATGCATCTGAATAATATTGCTCTCAGCTTCTTGACTTATTTCAGCTGCCTTTTGCTCTTCGTTTACTACTTTGTAGCCAACAATTTTTTGGTCAATTTTTTTGTTCATTTTTTCCCTCGCAGTGGTCTGCGGTTTTAATTGCTTATGATTAGAATTTTCCGTAATAACCTTCTTTCAAGGCATCAAACAAATTAGCAGCGGTATGTGTTTCACCGTCATATTCAACGTTTTCATTACCCTTAAATTCAACAGTAGAGCCATCCTCTAAGGTGAAACTGTATGTAGTGTTTTCAAGATCACTCTCTTTAACTAAAACTCCTTGAAATGCCTCTGGATTGAAGCGGAACGTGGTACACCCTTTAAGTCCTTTCTCAGCGGCATACAAATAAATATCTTTAAAGTCTTCGTACTCACAGTCAGTTGGAACATTAATCGTTTTGGATATTGACGAGTCCACCCATTTTTGCGCCGCAGCCTGAATATCAACGTGAGCTTTTGGCATAATGTTTTCAGAACTGACAAAGTAGTCGGGTAACTGCTCCGCAGGATCTGTGCTAAAGGGCATGGCTTGGGAGTTGACCAGCGTCCTATAAGACAGTAATTCGTAGGAAAATACATCTACTTTTTCTTTTGACTTCTTCCCCTCACGGATAACATTGCGTGAATAGTGATGGGCAAAACTTGGCTCGATACCATTACTTACGTTATTTGCCAGTGAGAGCGATATAGTCCCTGTTGGAGCAATAGATGAGTGGTGACTAAATCTACACCCTTCGTCAATAATTGAGTCAACCAATTCGGGGGCTACGTTGGCAATTTCTTGCATATACCGACTGTATTTGCCAAGTAATACCTTACCTTTTATTTTGCTACCAACCTTTATGCCATCTTTGGCCAGATCTGGCTGTTTGAATAGTAGTGCAGCAGTAACATCAAATTCGTCCTCCATAATTGGTGCAGGACCTTTTTCCCGTGCCAATTCCAATCCGGCAGTTAGTCCTGCTACCGCCATGTCTCTTGCGATTCGATCGGTGAATTCTAGAGACTGCTCGTCACCATACTTCATTCGGAGCATTGTGATCGCTGAACCCAATCCTAAAAACCCCATGCCATGACGCCGCTTATATTCAATTTCTTTACGTTGCCCTTCTAGGGGGAGTCCGTTGATTTCAACAACATTGTCTAACATTCGGGTAAATACACCAACTACTTCGGCGTACTCGTTCCAATCAAAGAAAGCGTCTTCAGTAAACGGATTACGAACAAATTTAGTTAAGTTAACAGACCCAAGCAAGCAGCTGCCATAGGGAGGAAGAGGCTGTTCTCCACAGGGGTTAGTGGCGCGAATGTCCTCACAAAACCAATTATTATTATTCTTATTAACCTGGTCAATCAGAATAAACCCTGGCTCTGCGTAGTCATAAGTAGAAGACATAATGGCATTCCACAGCTTTTGAGCCCTGATGGTTTCATAGATTCTACATGCTACTAAACCATCTTTATTAGAGGTATAACCCTCTGTTGTGGGAAAGGGTTTCCAAACGACATTATCGCCTTTTAAGTCTAAACCACTTTCTATTTCTTTGGAGCTGATAGGGAATGTAAGATCCCAATTACCGTCTGAGCGCACAGCCTCAATAAATTCTTCTGTGATAAGTAAGGACAAATTAAATTGCCGTAAGCGGCCATCTTCTCGCTTTGCTTTTACAAAATCAAAAACATCTGGATGACTGACGTCAAAAGTTGCCATTTGGGCACCCCGACGACCCCCCGCTGAGGAAACGGTAAAACACATTTTGTCATAGATATCCATGAAAGAAAGCGGGCCAGAGGTGTAGGCGCCAGCGCCAGAAACATAGGCTCCCTTGGGGCGTAAGGTGGAGAATTCATAACCAATACCACAACCTGCTTTCAAGGTCAGTCCGGCTTCGAGGTTTCGTTCTAAAATACCAAGCATTGAATCCGGTACAATTCCAGAAACCGTGCAGTTAATCGTCGACGTCGCGGGCTTATATGCCTGTGCTCCGGCATTGGATATAATTCTACCAGCGGGGATAGCTCCGTGTTGAAGCGCCCAAACAAATCGTTCTTGCCATAGTTCGCGTTTAGACTCTTCTTCTACGTCTGACAGGGCTTTTGCAACACGCATGTAGGTTGCATTGATATCTTGATCAACAGGGTTGGATTCCTTGTCTTTTAAACGATACTTCTTGTCCCAAATATCCAGTGATGCATCTTGCATCTTGATGTCTTCTACCTTACGAACAGGTTTTATTGTTTTAAGTTTCGGTGCGCTCATTGGTTGCCCTTTTTATATCTAACTAACTAGCTTTTTTCGGTTACCATTGGGTTGTATAACCACCCTAATGGTGTGGTATTTTCAATATGGATCTGTTTATCAGTTTCTAGTATGAGTTGAGAAGTTTATCCTACATTTTGTGTCTTGCAAGCATTAATCTACTACATGTAGTGTTTTTATGTATTTATTATTTAATTTGTCACTAATAAAGTATGGAAAAGTTGTGGATAAACCCCGTCAGGACTGATGATTACTGGTGCGTTACGAGTTGTTGACTGGTTGTGCGAAACCAGTCACGATTTTTATCCGTAACGACAGATAAGTCTTAGCTATTTAAACCATGGCGTTGTGCCTTGAAGGGGACTTGTCTAAACTAAGCGTTATAGTCTGGATCCATTTTTTCAGGGCATCTAAAGAACACTCTAACTGTATCTATTGAGGTATTTATCATGGACATTTTCGATTTCTCCGACGGTCGTGAGGGCTACTACGGGGAGTTTGGAGGCGTTTTTCTTCCGGAAATTTTACATGCAACAATCGAAGAGCTGTTAGTTTGCTTTAGGGAGTGTAAGGCTGATCCTACATTTTGGCAGGAATACGTTAGCTTACTTCAAAATTACTCTGGTCGTCCAACACCTATAACGCACCTGGAGAACCTTTCAAGACAGCTTGGCGGTGCTCAAATTTATGTTAAGCGCGATGATTTAAACCATACAGGATCCCATAAGGTTAATAATGTCATGGGTCAGGGCCTGTTATGTCAGCGTTTGGGTAAACGACGAGTTATCGCTGAGACGGGGGCCGGTCAACATGGCTTTGCTACTGCGACCATGGCTGCCAAGTTTGGTTATGACTGTAAAATTTATATGGGCGCGGTGGATGTAGCACGACAGCGTCCTAATGTTTTTTGGATGGAAAATCTTGGTGCAGAAGTTATCGCTGTAACAGATGGTCAAAAAACCTTAAAAGATGCGGTGAACGCGTGCATGCGGGACTGGGTAACAAATATGGCTGATACCCACTACATTTTGGGTACGGCTTGTGGTCCTCATCCCTTTCCTGAGATGGTCAGCTGGTTTCAATCTATTATAGGAATGGAAGCTCGAGAGCAGATGCTAAAGCAAGCTGGCCGATTACCCGATCGTGTTTATGCCTGTGTGGGTGGAGGCTCCAATGCCATGGGCATATTTCAAGGTTTCTTCGATGATAATAACGTTGAACTTGTTGGCTGTGAGGCTGGTGGTCATGGCGTCGGCTCCTATATGCATTCTGCTCGTTTAGCCTATGATGACGCCTCAGTGGGCGTTGCTCAAGGTTACAAGACCTACTTTCTGCAGAACGAGCAAGGCAATATGAATGAGACTCATTCGGTAGCTGCGGGTTTAGATTATATTGGTATTAACCCCATTTTTTCTTATCTTTGGGAGCAGGGCAAGGTCCGGTTTGAAGCTGCTACTGATGTAGACGTTAAGGAGGCCTTAAAGCTTACCATGCGGACTGAAGGACTTATTCCTGCCTTAGAGAGTACCCATGCATTTGTCACTGCGATTAAAGAGGCGCCAACTATGGGTAAGGAAGAAATTATTTTAATCAATCAATCAGGCCGCGGCGACAAGGATATTTTTACCATCGCAGATGCTCTAGATGATGCAAAGTGGAAGTCTTTTATCGGCGGTAAGGCTGATCAGTATCGATCGGAGAACAACTAATGGGCTTACAGACATATATTGAAGAACGTAAAAAAGAAAAAAGCTTGCTAGTTATGGCGCACGTTGTGTGTGGGTACCCAAGTTTCGAGGATAACTTGCAAGAATTAACTATTATGGCGGATGCTGGTGTTGATCTGGTTGAGTTGCAATTTCCTTTTTCAGAGCCCAGTGCAGATGGTCCTCTATTTGTTAAGGCCAATGAGGAGTCATTAAAGTCCGGGACGACTGTGGATCAATGTTTTGACTTTATGAAGCTTGCCAGCGAGAAATTTCCGTTTAAAATTTTGATGATGGGATATTACAATACCGCGTTTCGTATGGGTGAGGCGGTTTTCGTACAGCGGGTTAAAGATGCAGGTGGCGTTGGATACATTTTACCGGATCTTCCGGTGGAGGAATCTACTAATTTGCATGCGCTATCAGAAAAGGCGGGTATTGAGCCGATCATATTAATGACACCTACTTCTAGCGATAAGCGTTTAGCTGTTTTGGGTAAGGCAAGTCGTGGCATGGTTTATGCCGTTGCCAGAAAAGGCGTTACTGGCTCTAA
>DNBN01000219.1:5299-5807 GCA_003491845.1 Porticoccaceae bacterium
AAAGGCGTTACTGGCTCTAAAACAAGCATGGATGAGGATGTCCTTGGTCTTATTGCACGATGCAAAAAACATACGCAAGTCCCTATTGGCGTTGGCTTTGGTATCAGTAAAAAGGCAGATTTAGAATTTTTGCGCGGTTCAGCCGATTTAGCTATTGTTGGTACTGCCGCGTTGAAAATTTGGGAGTCTTCTGGCCCGGACGGTCTGAGAGCTTTTTTTAGCGAGTTGATGTCCTAATGGCCTGAGTCTAATTTTTTCTCACCGTCGATAAGCGCCAATCATTAATAACTTCTTCCCGAATATCGTCCAGGTTGGCAAAAGGAAGAACTTCGTGCTTTTTGACGCACACTAAATAAGCGCCATGGATTCCAGTAAGTGGCCCCCCCCAACATGGCAATTGGTTTTGGTTTTCCATAATCAAAGCGATTAATTTTGATTTAAAATCCGGCCCAAAAGCCTGACCCAGCCGCCTACTCTCGATAGTTTCATCCTCTTCTGGTTTGTATAG
>DNBN01000183.1 GCA_003491845.1 Porticoccaceae bacterium
GGGCCTGTGAATTCACAGGCCCTCCAATAATCAATGATAATGATCATGCGCTAAAAATTTAGCGGCCTATGACACGATTGTTTCTGTCAATGAGGTCAGCCTCAGCCTCGGCAACGGCTTTTTCAAATTTCTTAAGCCATTTATCACCGTATTTGTCTGAAAACCACACTTTCATTTTATCGCGGGCTGTAACGAATGTTGCTTTTTCTTCTGGAGATGGGACGTATATCGTACCGCCAAAGCCAACAAACTCTTGTAGAGCGCGTGAATCATACTCTTTATTCCAATCAGACTGAATCATCGAGGCTTGTTGAACGCCATCAATAACTAAGTCTTGTAAGTCAGCAGGAAGGCTCTGCAACCACGCGTCAGACATCCACCAGAAACCAAACAAATAAGCGTGTTCGTCAAGTGTTACATACTTCACAGCTTCATACATTTTTGTTGGGATGATATCTGTGGCTGCATTTTTCGTGCCTTCGACCACACCTGTTTGCAAGGAAGTGTAAAGTTCCCCCCAGGCAACCGGTGTAGGATTACCACCAAGTGCTTTAATAAACTCAATCTGCAGTGGTGAGTTGATAGTTCTCATCTTCACACCTTTCATATCTGCAGCTGATTTTATGAGTTTCTTCGTAGTAAAAAAGTTCCGCCAACGGCCTGTGTTACCAACAGCAACAAGACGCACGTTACCTGTCGCCTTTAAAATTTCATCACGCACATCATCAAAGAAAGAGCTTTGCGCGATGTGTTCTGCAATTGAATCGCCATTCATCATATAAGGAATGTCTGTAACCTGCAATTCAGGCCAGAAATTGGCTATCCCACCAACCGTAGTATGAGTGAGCTCAAGTGTATTAAGCTGAACCTGCTCAATCATATCGCGGAAGTTGCCAAGTTGGGCTCCAGGATAAATTTCGACAGTTATTCGACCATTAGACCTTGCCTCTAAAAAGGATTTTAAAAATTCTCCAGGTACTTGGTCGTCAGATGTTACTGGACCCACATGACCATACTTAATTGTATACTCTGCAGCAAAAGAAGCTGCAGGTAAGCATATAGCCAAAAGGGACGCCATTATTGTCTTGCGAAATAATACGTTCATAGCTTTTCCTCCTAATTTTTATACTCTAGAAGAAAATGATTACACCCAAATCATGTTTTGTAAATGATTTTAGCTTAGAGTCTCGCCTCTATCCATAACCAAGCAATCTTGGCACTGTCATTGACACTGCTGGAAAATAGGTCACCAGAACTATAATAGCGATATGAACAATATAGAATGGCAACATTTCTGATACTACCGATTCGATCCGCTCACGGCTTACTGCTGATGCAACAAATAGAATCAGCCCCATCGGCGGAGTTGCAAGTCCGATTGTCAAATTAACACACATGATAATAGCAAAATGCAACGGATCTACACCCACAGCAAGTGCAGTAGGTGTGAGAATTGGCCCCAAAATTAGAATCGCAGGTCCAGCATCTAGAAACATGCCAATGACTATTAGAATTAGATTAATCATTAGTAATACTGTGTATTTATTGTCAGTATATTCAAACAGAAATGCTGTTAAAAGTTTGGGCACACCTGACAGCGTAGCTATCCAAGCAAAAACGGTAGCCATCCCAACTGCCATTAGAATTACGCTTGATGATATAGCTGTCCGGAACAGCATGCTGCTGACCCTGGAAAGCGGTAGGCTTTTCATGAATAAACACAAAATAATCGCGTATACTACTGCAGCCCCAGCAGCCTCCGTGGGAGTGAAAACCCCCGAAAGTATGCCACCTATTATAATAAATGGAGTAAGCAGCGGCCAAAATGCGTTAAGCCCTGCTTTCGCAGCAACACGAATTCCAGGAAACCTATCGGCAACTGGGTATTCACGGCGCCGCGCAATTATCGACACCATTGTCATCAAGCCAACACCAGTCAGCA
This sequence comes from Porticoccaceae bacterium, assembly GCA_003491845.1. Lineage (GTDB taxonomy): Bacteria > Pseudomonadota > Gammaproteobacteria > Pseudomonadales > Porticoccaceae > HTCC2207. Next base: position 1,943 of record DNBN01000183.1, read on the forward strand.
ACCCTGGGACAACTCCTGCAAGGAACAATGCAGCAACAGATATTTCCATTATATAGGCATAAACAATCATAATTATGCTTGGCGGAATGATTGGCCCAATAACCGAGGAGGCCGCCGTTACCGCAGCTGAAAATTTTCTGGAATAGCCTTGTTTTTCCATTGCTGGAATTAGCATTGACCCTAATGCTGAAGTATCTGCCACAGCAGAACCACTTAAACCGGCGAAGAAAATCGACGAGACGACGTTAACATGTGCAAGCCCACCTCTTAAATGGCCAACGAGGACTTTAGCAAAATAAACCAGACGTTCGGTAATGCCTCCAACATTCATGATTTCCCCAGCGAGGATAAACATGGGAATAGCAAGCAATGGAAACTGATTGATACCTATGTAGAGCTTTTGTGCGATGATAGCCAAAAAGAATTCTTTGTCGGCTAGTATCAACCCTATCATTGGTGCGGCACCGAGGGCAAAAACAATGGGCATGCCAACAGATATTAAGATAAGCATTATCCATATAAACGTAACGGGTATCATCCTAAGTCCTCCTAAATGGAACTATGATATGAACACATTTAAAATTCTTCTAAAATTGGACGGTATTTAGTAACAAACTCATCCTTTTTTGACTGGGTTGAGCTAAAAAGTTCCACTGCGTCCTCTAAGAATTGCTGCAACGATACGAGAGCCATGCTAGCCATTCCCAATGGAATGGAAACGAAAAACCAGTACATTGATATATCGCCAACCGAGATAGCTACCTGCGTCCTCCCATTCCAGGCAAAATCATGACTTTTTAACGCTAAAAAAGCACAAAAAGCAAAGACAGCTAAATGCATGATTGTAAGAATTATTTGAGTAATTTTTTTTGGAAAATTAGAGATAACGATTTCAATGTTTGGGTGCACACCCAACCGAAGAGCAATGGGAGAGCCTAAAAAAACCAGCCACAACATTGCGTATTTGGCTAATTCCTCTGACCAGGACAAGCTGTCATTAAGGACGTAGCGAAAAAATACACTGGTGGAAACAATTACAGCAATAGCGAGTACTAGAAACATGGATCCCCAACGGAACGCACTTAATTGCGCCATATTGATAACTGACAAAAATCTGATTAATGAACTCATATCTACCTCTTCTTGCTTTTTTACATTTAACTACTCTGTGATTATTTTCACTTCAACATTCTGCGACTTCATTGCTGATAAATCTGGCACTATACCCAGGCCATGTCCTTCCGGCAATTTGATCCTTCCGTCGCTTGACAGGCTCAAATCCCAATCTGACAAACTTTCTCTGATAGGGTTTTCGTTGGCATCCACCTCTAATAGACCTGTATTACCCGCAATCGTCAATAAATGGGCTGAAGCTGCTAGACCAACCACACCCCCCAACCAATGCGGACAGTAAACACTATTGTGTAATGAAGTGCCGCGATGAGTGTCTAAAACACGAATAAGCCCGGTAAAGCCGCCTATTTTTCCAATGTCTGGTTGCATATAATCAAAGACACTATGTTGCAGATAGGTGTTTACTGTTTCCAAATCACCTAGGTTTTCTCCACCGGCTATCGGCACATCGATAATTTTTTTAAGTGCGCCCCAGTCTGATAATGAGGAATTTGCGCGAATTGGTTCCTCAACCCACATCAAATTAAATCTGCTCAATTCAGTAATGTTTTTTGCTGCATCAGATGGCAAAACCCATGCTTGATTAGCGTCAATCATGAGTTGGTGACCTTCACTAATTAATTCACAGGCTGCACTCAACCCCATCTGATCAATTTCCGAGCCGAAGCCAACCTTTATTTTAAATGAGGAAAATCCGCGGTCGAGGGCACTAGAGACAATTTCGGTCACCTCTTTTGGATGAATTCCACTTGCGTAGGCCTTTACATTATCTCCAGCCACGCCGAAGAGGTCACAAACTCTCTTTCCTTGATGTCGCGCTACGAGGTCCCAAAGAGCCTGGTCGATGCCAGCAGTCACTTGCAATAAAGTGCCGGGATCTGCTGTTTGTAAACCAAGCACCGCAAAAGCATGATTAAGGCCATCAAAAATTTCTGCCGGTGAATGAAAACTTTTACCCTTTAACCAGAATGCAAATTCTTTAAC
>DNBN01000339.1:0-17164 GCA_003491845.1 Porticoccaceae bacterium
ATACCCTCTTCGAGAATCTTTGCACCCTCGTTGACCATTGGTAAAATGCACCTATCAAGTATTTCTTGGTCAGAAATTTGACGCTGGGTAACCCCTGTTTTCTGTGCATGATCGGCGATTAAGTCTGCCACTACCACAGAGGGCGCCGGACGTCGGCTATCATCATAATCATAAAATCCAGAGCGAGTTTTCTGACCATACCGGCCCATCTCACAAAGACGATCTTTAACGGTTTCACTATTAGAATTATCCTTATCCCAACCCAAGTCGAGACCGGCTAGATCTGCCATTTGAAAGGCACCCATAGGAAATCCAAAATCAAAGAGAACCTTGTCCACCTGGGACACTGGAGCGCCTTCCAAAGCAACTAAGTTAGCTTGATGCTGGCGCATAAACAGAATTCGATTACCAACAAATCCCGGACATACGCCTACCAATGTGGCTACCTTTTTTATTTTTTTAGCAAATGCCATACAGGTTTTAATCACCGAATCACTGGTTTTGTCACCGCGAACAATTTCAAGCAACTTCATAACATTCGCTGGTGAGAAAAAATGCAAACCAATAACTGACTCAGGGCGACTTGTGGCCTGAGCAATTTCGTTGAGATCTAGCGCTGACGTGTTGGACGCTAATATGGCTGTGGATTTAGCTACAACATCAAGTCTACTGAATATGTCCTTCTTAACAGCCATATTTTCAAACACCGCTTCAATAATAAGATCGCAGTCGGCCAAGGCGTCAACGTTGAGAGCGCCACTGATTAGATTGCATCTTGTCTCCACATCTTCTAGACGCAAACGACCCTTGCTTGCCGTATTTTCATAGTTTCTACGAATAGTACCCAAGCCTCGATCAAGGGCAGTTTGGTTTGTTTCAACAATGGTCACTGGTATACCAACATTAGCCATATTCATAGCAATACCACCGCCCATCAAACCGCCACCGATGACGCCAACCTTAGCAATTTGCAATTCAGGAGTAGTCTTGTCTATACCATCAACTTTCGATGCTTGACGCTCAGCAAAGAAAAAATACTGCTGCGCTCTAGACTGGGCCCCTGACATGAGCTCCATGAAGAGCTTACCTTCAGTTTTCATGCCCTCATCAAAAGGCTTTGAAACAGCAGCCTCAATACATTGAATATTGTACTCCGGTGCCAAAAACCCTCGCGTTTTACGTGCGATCATTTTTCGTACGCCAGCAAAAATCTCTTCGTTAGGCACAGAGCTCACTAATTTTTCTTGGTTATCTCTGACCCGTGGATGATCTCCACCAATTGCGGCTTTGTCTCGAATAAAATCAATAGCGTTAGCACGAAGATCTTCACCTGCCATCTGATCTATAAGCCCAGTTTTAAGAGCATCTTCGGCACCAATAGGCGCACCAGAGGTGACCATTGAAAGCGCCTTCTCTACACCAACAATGCGCGGCAGACGCTGAGTACCACCTGCCCCAGGCAATAGCCCAAGATGCACCTCGGGCAATCCAAACTTTGCATCGGCAGAAGCTATGCGATAGTTACAACAGAGTGCAGTCTCAAGCCCGCCACCTAAAGCAGTACCATGAATCGCCGCAACCACTGGCTTAGTCGATTGATCTAAAGCTTCAAGAACAGTATGGAGATGAGGCTCTTTTGGAGCACTACCAAACTCACTTATATCGGCTCCTGCTATAAAGGTTCTACCTTCACAGAGCACAACAATGCCCTCAACAGAATCATCGATCAGGGCCTGATTAACACCATTATAAATCCCCTCTCGCACAGCATGACTCAATGCATTAACAGGCGGACTATCAATACTTATCACTGCTACACCCTGCTCAATATCAAGTCTGACCTTATTATTCACTACTACCATTTTTTGCTCCTGATTATTGTTGGTTTTTCACATATTCTATTTTTACCCTACAGACTACAAACAAAATCTTGTGTATACAAAGTTTATCGGGTCACGAGTTTAAGATACGTTGAATTTCTCGCGCAATCAACCAAAGACGATCTTGACCCCAAATTGCTAACACCACTTCCTTTTGGGCATTTAGCAAACGAAAACTTGGCACCCCCCAAAGACCATGCTGATACATTAGCATTCGATTCTGCTCTAGCAGCTCTTTCCAATCGTCATTAGCAAGACTCCGTTTTGCAGTCTCCCAATCGAGACCGGCATTCTCAACAACAGTTTTTAGACCTATATCCGTGTTGGTATTGATACCTTGGGCAAATGCCGCATTCAGAAAACTAGACAGCAGTTGAGTGCCTTTTCCCTGTTTGTGAGCCCAGGGATAAAGTGAATAACAGCGTCGAACCGGCTCACCTATAGGATCATAAAATTGCCCATAAGGCACATCTGCGGCCCATGCCTCCCGTGCGGCATCGGTAAAGATGTACATGCCTTTCTCGCTAGTTGCCGGCACTCCTCGCATAACCATGGGTAAAATAGGTTTAACATCCAAAGTAACTCCCGTACCGGCAGCGAGTGCGACCGCTCGATCAAACACAATAGCGGTATAGGGGCTACGTAAAGAGGCAAAAATTTCTAAGGTTAAACTGCCGTTATCTTGCGCTTGCCCTAAGATAATATTTTGACGAGGGGCAATCATTGGCGTGTTCGCTTTACGATCAATGCCTAGGTCGGCTAAACGTTGTTCTAGATGGTACAGCCTATCTATCCCCCAATACCACTCTTTGGCATAATAAAACATACCACCAGAGTAATGCTTTAGTGCCTTGCGCCGGGCATTACCATTGGCAGTAACAGTCAACACCTCAGATACCGATGCTACACCTAGTTTTTTTGCTAAGATTTTGAGTTTTTGATAGTCATGTGACCACAGAGCAGCACCAATTAACTGCATACTTTCAATGCGACTTTGATTATCCAGCTTGGCCATTATCGATAAAGCTAAATTAATATAGTTCTGATCAGGCTCTTTGGCTTGCCTAGGAAAGTTTAGGCTATAGTGGCTAGCAATTTTACCTGCATCATAGGCTGACAAAGCGGTCAATAGCTCAGGTTCAGGCATATTATTGTCATATGCGCCGGTGACAATATGGCATCTAAGCTGGATGTCATAACGCTGACTTAAATCATAGAGAACTTGAGCAGCAAGATGACTGTAACCATCATCAACTTGGTGAAAATACTCAACGACATGTAACTCACCCGCACGACGTCGCTTACGCTCTAACTGCTTTCGTTTTTTATTTAAGCTAGCTTGACTAGACATTAAGGTCATCAACTTTGATGAAATCCATCGCCGCAAAATACTGGGATCCATCGTCGAGACGCCACCTTGCTCATTAAATTTTTCTGTCATTCATACACCCTTAGTTGTTAGCGTAACAGAGCCTCACATCCTGTTGATTGTAATATAGTATCTACTCTGGAACGATCACGGTTGGATAGAGCCTGATACTGTTCATTAATCCATGTAAGACATTTAGCTTGATAGGGAAAGGTTTGTTGACTCCATAATCGACCATCTATGGTAGCCTCCCATTGCTTGTTCCCAGCCTTTAATCCCTCAGTATTTGCCAATAATGCAGGCACATAGACTCGGCCTACTTCATGCAATAATTCTGCTATGTTTTCATGCAGTTGCTCGGCGTTATTCCAATCATCAGGAGACACATCTAATCCACACTGGTCTTCCATCACACTGGTCCATGCAACCACTCTTGGCGCTATCTCATGAGCTATTCTTCTTGAGGTAGGATCAAAACCCACCAACTGAGTCAATTGACCAAAAATAGCGAAATCACAGGCGCTGGGGCGTTGCCCCAACACAAAAGGTTGGCGTGTTAATGATGCCTCCAGTGCACTCAAGAAGCGCCTATAACTTTCATCGATAAGTGGAGCCGTGATTTCATTAGACCCAACATACTTCAATCGATTGATTTGTCGATCCGTCACGAAGACTTTAAAGTGCTGAAAGGTATCATCGGCAAGATCAACCTTGCTGCAAAATGGTAAAAGAGTACCAGCATTGTCAGCATCCTGAGGAGGTGACCAGCGATAATGGAACATATACTTAGTACACCACTCATCAGCAAAGTCTTCGAGCAGATAGTCAAAAAATGCAATGACAGGATCTGTTGGAATAACTGAGCGTTCAACAAACTTTGACTCTAGTTGTCGGATAATCGGTGTTGAATCGCAGACTGCGATTGGGTCGCCATCCGTATTATTCATCAGACAGGTAGGTAAGAGGGGTATTTTGGGGAGTGCTATACCTCGTTTTTTGAGCTCTACACCTGGATCATTCCAAATTATGCGGTAGGGAATCCGCCGATATCTGAGCAAGGAGACCATTTTCCGTGTATAGGGAGATGGTGTTGCGCCGATCAGTGTAAACGGTTGGATATCAGTCATCATAAAAACTCCAATGGTTAGAAAGTAATGCGTAAATTATATTGACATACATACTGCCATCATGTCACCCTTTTGTCATGCTACAGTGTCTTGATTCAAGTAAGCCATCAATGAGGAGACAGATAATCATGATAGGAAAAAAGACTGTTTTAGCGTCCTTGGTAATTGTCATAGTTTCTGTTATCAGCTATGCCAACAAACATCATATCTTACTCAGCCTTTTACCCAAGGCTATGACCAGCATAATGGCGACCGATAGAATAGCCGATCTAGGTGATGGCTTGCATCTGGCCATTTGTGGTGCTGGAGGCCCTATGCCCAGTAACACGCGATCTGGACCCTGTATTGCGGTGATCGCTAATGAGAAAATATTCATCGTTGATGCAGGAACTGATGGCGTTCGTAACCTAGGACGAATGCAGCTCAATACTGGCGCAGTCGATGCTGTTTTTCTGACACATTTTCATTCAGACCATATTGATGGTTTGGGAGAGCTGGCAATGATTCGTTGGGTTGCAGGAACTCATACATCACCACTACCTATCTATGGACCACCTGGCGTAACCACAGTAGTTGACGGTTTTAACCAAGCCTACTCTCAAGACGCCTTACATAGGTATGATCACCATGGAAACAGTATTGCAAACTTAGATGGTGCAGGTATGGTAGCTCGTACCTACCCTGTGCCCAGGCAAGGTAAAAAAGACCTCATCTACAACAAAAATGGTTTGGTGGTAGAAATGTTCTCTGTCGAGCACAAGCCTATTTCTCCAGCAGTAGGTTATTTATTTACCTTCAAGGGTCGCAGCCTTTTAATCTCCGGTGATACAACAAAAAATAAAAATATTGAGACATTCGCAGACAATATTGATCTTTTGGTACATGAAGCCTTGTCTCCAAGACTACTTACTATGATGAGCGAGTCTGCTAAGAAAGCGGGCAATCCCTCTAATAGCAAGATTTTTTATGATGTACTGGACTATCATACTAGCCCTGTGGAAGCCGCCGAGATCGCCAGAGATGCAGAGGTCGGACATCTAATCTACTATCATGTGGTACCACCTTTAGACGTACCAGGTTTAGAAAGCCTGTGGCTGATGGGCGTGGATGAAATTTTCAGCGACTATACGCTCAGTCAAGATGGGACTCTTTTCAGTCTTCCACCTAATTCCGATGAGATTATTGAGGTACAATCCAGACTGTAGTTTTATCAATTTTGGTCTCCAAGGCAATATGCTCTGCGAAGTTAAAGCAGAACACAGTGGGAATTGTTAAAGATTCTCAAACATGTAAAAATATATCTACATCCAGCGTATCTCTGTTCATCATAAGGACCAAATAGATGGCTCAGCTTTTATCATCAAAATCTGCTGAAACACGCAAAACCGACGGACGACTTCTTCGTAGCAAGCGCAGTCGACGCCTAATTATTGATGCAATGATTGACCTCATTGGCGAAGGATTTCTAATACCCACTGCCCAACAGACAGCGCTTCGAGCTGATGTGGGTATTCGGTCTGTGTTCCGGCATTTCAATGATATGGATGACATTTTTGAGACTGCAAATGCCCTGATATTTGCAGAGAATAAAATGCTTTTTACTGGTGGAGATCGTCTAGGAACTATAGATAAAAGAGCCATCAAAGCAACCCAGCAATTCAGTAATGGATACTCTGCGGTTCAAAACTTTATGCTGTCGGGTAAAATTCGCATGTGGAACACGCCAGTAATTGCAGCTAACTATACTCTCAACCAGATGCGCTTAAGAAAAGAATTAGATGACTGGTTCCCTGAAATTCAATCTATGCCGCAGTTAGATAAAGTCTACGTATATAGTTTAATGTCTTTTGATTTTTGGTACCAGCTACATCAAGCACAAGCTCTTTCCCAAGATAATTGTATTAAGCTTGTCGCCAAGCAACTACAAAAGGCTCTCAGCTAACGTAAGATGCCTGCGTGGTCACTTTACCCACCGAGATTATTTTTATGCATAAATTACGAAAGTAATATTTCGTGACCGATGATTCTCAAACAACCTTCCCTACCCCCTGATGAGTGTGTTATAAAAACTTATCTTTAAGCAACTAAAGTCTAAGAATGCTAGGGACTATTATGAAAAATAAAGTTGCACTCATCATAGGGGCTGGCGATGCCATCGGCAGCGCTATTGCACGGCAATTTTCACAACGTGGTCTTACAGTCTGTGTCACCAGGCGAAGCCAGCAAAAACTGCAACCTTTATTAGACGAAATCACTGCCACTGGCGGTCAAGCCTTCGGTTTTGCCTGCGATGCGCGTAAAGAAGATGCTACAGAATCATTATTCAAACATATTGAAGATACTATTGGAGAAATTGATGTAGTTATATTTAACGTGGGCGCTAATGTTCCCATGGGCATACTTGAAACTGATAGTCGCAAGTTCTTTAAGATATGGGAAATGGCCTGTTTCGCCGGCTTTATAAATGGCCGAGAAGCGGCTCGTCACATGACCAAAAGAAATCGTGGAACTATATTATTCACCGGAGCAACTGCCAGTGTTCGAGGATCCGCCGGGTTTGCCGCGTTTGCCAGTGCCAAACATGGCTTGCGTGCCCTAGCCCAAAGTATGGCAAGGGAGTTGGGGCCTCTTAATATTCATGTGGCTCATATAGTTATAGATGCAGCAGTAGATACTCAGTGGATTAAAGAAAATGTGCCGACCTATGAACAGCGAAAAGCTGTCGATGGAATAGTAAAGCCTGATGACTTAGCAAAAAATTATGTCACCCTTTATGATCAACCCCGAAATGCATGGACCTTTGAGCTCGATATACGCCCATGGGACGAAAAATGGTAGGAGAAACCCGATGACAAAAACAAATCCAAAGACTATTGAATTTTATTTTGACGTAGGCAGTCCTACCGCCTATTTGGCCTATAAGCGCCTACAACAACTTAAGGCACAATATAACTGCATTATTATTTACAAACCGGTGCTACTTGGCGGTCTATTCAAAGCATCGGGCAATAGTTCACCAGTGACCGTTCCCGCCAAGGGGCGCTATATGATGATGGACGACTTACCCCGGTTTGCCAAGCTGTATGATGTTCCGCTGAATAATAATCCTCACTTTCCTATCAATACACTGAATCTAATGCGAGGCGCTGTGGCAGCTTTACATACTGATTACTTTGACACTTATCTTGATGCGATTTTTTCGGCTATCTGGGTAGAAAGTAAAAACATGGGTGACCTAGATATTGTTGCAGAGGTACTTACAGATGCTAATTTAAATACTGCTGCTATTTTGACCTCAACACAAGATTCTGAAGTAAAAACTGCACTGATAACCAACACTGAAAAAGCAGTGGAGAAAGGTTTGTTTGGCGCACCAACAATGTTTGTTGATAACGAGATGTTTTTCGGTCAAGACAGACTTCAATTTGTGGAACTTACTTTACAACAATCGAACAAAAAGTAGAGAGACTAACAATAACTAAAAATATCTGTCATAGGAAAATATCATGCGAATCGTCTTTTTTGTCGCCCTCGTGGGACTGCTTAGCAGCACCCTCTTTGCCTCCCAAATACCACAGACAGTTAACCAAAAAGCAATTATTAATCCAGGTGGGGAATGGCTAAGTTACGGCCGCACCTATCGTGAACAGCGCTTTAGTCCGCTTGACAAAATAAATCGTGAAAATGTTGATGAGCTGGATTTAGCATGGTCCTTTAAATTTGACACAGCAAGAGGCATGGAAGCAACACCCATTGTTCATAATGGCGTCATTTATGTCAGCACAGGCTGGAGTCATGTGCATGCTCTTGATGCTCGGTCGGGAAATGAGCTGTGGCATTACGATGCAAAGATCCCTAAAGCACAGCTAGCCAAGACCTGCTGTGGGCCAGTAAACCGCGGTGTCGCCCTATGGCAAGATAATGCTGAGTCGCCATTACAAGTGTTTTTTGGGGCCTTGGATGGCCGCTTAATTGCTTTAGATGCATTAACTGGCGACGAAAACTGGTCTATCCAAAGCACACCTACCGATGGCAATTACAGCATTACTGGAGCACCAAGAATTGTAAAAGGCATGGTCATTATTGGTAATGGTGGCGCCGAATTAGGCGTGCGCGGTTATGTAAGTGCTTATGATGTAAATACCGGTGAAATGAAGTGGCGCTTCTATACTGTACCTGGGGACCGCAATAAACCGCAAGAAAACGCAGCATTAGAAGCCGCACTTGATACCTGGAGTGGTGATGAGTGGTACAAGCTCGGTGGAGGTGGTGGTACAGCGTGGGATTCACTGGTCTATGACCCAGAGCTAGATTTACTCTACATAGGAACGGGCAACGGATCCCCATGGAATCGTGATCTGCGCAGTCCCGGTGGTGGTGACAACCTTTATTTAAGTTCTATTGTGGCTCTGCGCCCAGACAGTGGCGAGTATGTATGGCATTATCAGGTAACACCAGCAGACAACTGGGACTACACTGCAACGCAACAGCTGGTGCTGGCCGAACTTGAGCTTAATGGAAAGCAACGGTCCGTCATTATGCAGGCACCAAAGAATGGTTTTTTCTATGTTCTAGATCGTATAACCGGCGAATTACTATCTGCCGAGAAGTTTGGCAAAGCTACTTGGGCAACCCATGTAGACATGCAAACTGGTCGACCAGTGGAGAGCAAATTTGCTGACTATCAAGAGAATGGCGGTAGTTTTATCTGGCCATCACCCTATGGCGCTCACAACTGGCAGCCTATGTCGTATAGTCCAAAAACCGGCTTGATGTACATTCCGGTCCAAAGTATCCCCGCCTACTTCAGTGCACAAGAAGAAGTGATGTATAGAGTCAATCGCTGGAATACTGGTGTAGATTTAAACACAAACCGTGACCCAAAGAGTTGGGTGGCAGCTCGCGCGTCGATGGATGCGCTGATCTTCGGCGAATTGGTTGCTTGGGATCCTGTTAAAAAATCACGCGCATGGAAAGTGCACCATAACAAGCCCTCTAATGGCGGCATTTTAAGTACCGATGGTAATTTAGTTTTCCAGGGTACCTGGGACGGTACCTTTGCCGCCTATGACGCCTACAATGGTGACAAACTGTGGCAATACAAATCGGACAGCGCGGTTCTTGCCGGTCCAGTCAGCTATGAACTCGATGGTGAACAATACATCGCCGTAGCTCAGGGCAGTGGCGGTACGGTGATGATTACCGTTGGCGATGAATTACAGCGTAACAAAATCAATCAAAACAAGTTGTTAGTATTCAAACGCGGCGATTTTAACAATACTCAGGTACAAACTGATCGTGGTTTAACTACTATACAGCCCATTGGGAGACCGATAAACAGAGATCCGAAGGTGATCGCCCACGGTGAATCTCTGTACCACAATAATTGTGCCTCTTGTCATGGCATAAACGCGCTAAGCAACTATGTAGTGCCCAACCTGCGCTACATGAGTGAGCAGACTCATGAAGAGTTTGCCACCATCGTACTCGGTGGCTCACGAACTCATAAGGGAATGATTGGTTTCTATGAGACTCTCAACCTTGACGATGTCAACGCCATACATACTTATCTAGACAACAAGCAAGATCATCTGCCAGATCGGCTCGAACTGACCTTCTGGCAAAAAATTGAGTACTGGATAAATTACTGGATGGCAAAACTTGGAGCGATGTTCCCAGAGTTACTAAATGCTACTCGTGATTTTATTATGTAAGCCAATCTATCTAGGGTATCTGCGCCGAATATTTTTAGTGAATGATATAACAAAATCCGTCAGCTAATTTTTAAACATTTAGACAAAACGGTCCAAGTCAGAAGGCTCTGTCGACGCGATGGACTTTAGTCATTAAGCTTCCTAGAATACACCGCTAACCTCGGCTCTATCTACGGCACGAGTATGGCGTTTCGGCTAGACTACTGATCCGGATTGCCGGCGCCTGGACACTGTGTCAGTCGAGGAAAGTACATATAACAAGGAGCTAAATCCATGATCCACAAAAAATATTTACAGCGGCCCTCACTGACACTCTTACTAAGTATGATCTGTGCCAGCGTATCGACAGCATCAGAGTCAGGTGTCAGTGATACACTTACGCTGAAAGATTTGTTTACTCTAGAGTACGCGGCTAACCCTGTGGCCATGCCCGATGGCAAGCATGTTATCTATGAACGCCGCAGCATGGATATCATGACAGACTCTTTACGGCGCAATTTATGGATGGCTTCTCTTGATGGTAGTCAACAGATACCGTTATTATCGGATAGTGAAAATCACTTCAGTCCTATCTTTTCTGCCGACGGATCCAAAATGGCATATCTCTCGACGAAAGAAGGTAAAGTACAGATTTACTCGCAAGATCTAGCCACTGGCTACACCGCGCGCGTAACCGACGTTGCTATGACACCAAATAACATAAGCTTCTCTCCTGATGGTAAACAAATAGCCTTCTCTATGTTTACACCCAACAAAGCAAAGCCTATGTTTAACCTAGATTTTAAACCTGAGGGCGCACAATGGGCAGACAGTGCGCACTATATCGATCAAACGTTGTTCCAGCGCGATGGAGCCGGCATGAATCGTCCGGGCAATATGCACATTTATGTGGTTCCCGCCATCGGTGGAACACCACGCCAAATTACTTCGAGCGCATACGATTTTTCAGGCTCAATCGAATGGAGTAAAAATGCTGATCAGTTGATTGTATCGGCCAATACCCGCAACGATGATTTTGACGTGCTTAACTCTGATCTACTCTCGATCGATTTGAAAACCGCTGATGTCACAAAACTCACCAATACAAGTGGTCCTGAAAGTAGCCCAAAATTGAGCCCAAATGGAGGAAAAATTGCATTTATTGGGTTTGAGGATAACGGTAAATCAAGTCAGCTGAATCAGCTATACACAATGAATACTGATGGCTCAGGTGTACAAAGCTTAACACCAAACTTAGATAGATCGGTTGCTGACATCACTTGGGCTGAAAACGGCAAAGGTGTGTATTTTAGCTACGATAATATGGGTAGAAAGCACCTTGCCTACGTCAATCTGTCGGGAAAAATCGTTATCAAATCTGATGCTCTTGGAGGTATTAGTATCGGCAGACCATATACCTCCGGCCATTATGCTGTTACCCCAAAGGGTGCTGTTGTATTTACCGCCAGCAGAGGGGACCGTCCCGCTGATCTGGCTCTGATAAATGACGAAGGCAATGTCATCCAGCTCACCGATCTTAATGGAGATGTGTTTGATCACAAAGCAATTAATAAACCATCGTTAATAGAGGTAAAAAGCAGCGTCGATGATCGTAACTTACAAGCATGGATCGTTACGCCGCCCGATTTCGATCCAACGCAAAAATATCCACTTATCCTAGAGATTCACGGAGGTCCTCACACAGCCTATGGACCAGAATTTTCTAGCGAAATCCAACTGTTTGCGGCCAATGGCTATGTGGTCGTTTATGGGAATCCTAGAGGTTCAACCTCTCAAGGTGCCGAATTTGCCAATTTGATCGATAAAAACTACCCTTCACAAGATTACGATGACCTCATGGACATGGTCAATGGCGTTATCTCTAAGGGCTATGTTGATGAAAAAAACCTGTTTGTCACCGGTGGCTCCGGTGGCGGAGTATTAACCGCCTGGATTATTGGTAACACCGATAGATTTAAAGCCGCCGTAGTTGCGAAACCGGTGATTAATTGGACTAGCATGATAGGTACATCTGATATCTACACCTATATGGCTAAATACTGGTTTACTGATCTACCCTGGGTAGATTACCAACAGTACTGGGATCGCTCTCCCTTGTCTCTGGTGGGTAATGTAACAACTCCGACCATGGTTCTCACTGGCGAACAGGATGTTCGCACACCTATGGCCGAAAGCGAACAATACTATGGTGCGCTTCGCTTACAAGGGGTTGAAAGCGCCTTTGTACGCATTCAAGGTGCCTACCATGGTATTGGCGCAAAACCGTCTAATCTGGCGCGTAAGGTGGGTTATATTTTAGCGTGGTTTGATAAGCACAAAGCTAGCAAAAAAGAAAACTAACGGCCCTATTGTCCTTGGTCAGCAACCCGACCTATGGTGGATAATAAACAATGAGGGGATCACTATGGCGCAGGCAATTAATAAATTCTGCCCTCGTTCTGGGAAACCAATAGCACAAGACTCACTAACCACCTACAAAGGCCACATCGTAGGTTTCTGTAATTCGGATTGTAGAGAGAGTTTCGCCAGTGACATTAACGGCAATCCCAATGACACTAATTCTTTTGATACTATCATCAAAGATAACAAGCTCTGACAACCCAAACTACAAGCTACACCGAGCAAAGTTGATGGCCGCATTGGCAACTCCACTGCCAATTCTCATAAACATCGAAGTATTGCGACAACAGCAAATACCCATCCACGCCACGCCACGCTTATTGTGGATGACAACCCTCGGATAGACTCACACCATCAGTTCGCCACTTTTCATATGTTGTCTGACAATCTCAGGGCACTCAAAACGCTCACCATAAAGTGAAGTCAGCTGTTCACAACGGTCTATAAACGCTTGAAATCCATAGGTATTAACATACTGTATAAAGCCGCCCGTGTGTGCCGGCGCACCTATGCCCATGATGGAACCTATATTGCCATCGGCAACCGAACGCAGCACGCCTGTTTGTAGACATTTGAGCGCCTCAATCACCTGCCGAAACATCAGTCGGTCTTTGATATCATCGTCGGACACATGCACATCTTTTTTGTAATAAAGATCATACAGACCGGGCCAGATGTTTTTAGAACCATCAGCGTGATATTCGTAGTAACCACCGCCGTGGTGGCGACCTCCGCGAGCGTTATCGGTAATCATATCCTTGATCACTCGTCGAGTCACCGCACCGTCACTCCACTTATCTTCCACACCCATAGAAGCCCAGGTTTCTCCGGCTTTTCGCGTAAGCTCCAAGCTCGTCTCATCACCTACCTGTAATGGACCTACTGGCATACCGATGGCTTTGCCCAAGGTATCAATCTTAACCGGATGAACACCTTCAGTTAGTAACTGCAGGCCTTCATCGAGGTAGGTGCCGAAGGTTCTGGAGGTGAAGAAACCGAGAGAATCATTAACCACAATAGGGGTTTTACGGATCTGCTGAGTGAAATCAAAAGCCTTGGCCAGGGCCTCATCACTGGTTTTATCACCAACGATAATTTCCACTAGCGGCATCTTATCCACCGGCGAGAAAAAGTGGATGCCGACGAAGTTTTCAGGCTTACCCGCAGCCTTTGCCAGCTCAGTTATTGGCAGCGTAGACGTATTAGAGCCCCAAAAGCCATCTTCAGCTAAGTACTGCTCGGTGTTGCCGATTATTTTATTCTTCAGTTCAATATTTTCAAATACGGCTTCAATAATTAAATCACAGCCGGCCAGATCGCTGTCTTGCGCGGTTGGCAAAATTAACTCCAGCAGCGCATCTGCTTGCGATTGGAAGATTTTTCCACGCTTCACCGCTTTATTCACCAAGTTTTCTGAGTAAGCTTTACCTTTTTCTGCCGCCTCCAGAGTCATATCCTTCAGCACTACCTGAATACCGGCCTTAGCTGCCACATAAGCAACACCCTGACCCATCATACCTGCACCCAACACACCAAGCTTACGAGTAGGATTTTTCTCAACATGCTTGGGTCGGCTCGCGCCGGCATTAATTTTACCCAGCTGAAAGAAAAATGCATTGATCATATTCTTCGCCACTGGACCGGTGACGACTTTAATAAATTCACGCCCTTCCACACGCAGCATAGTATCTATATCCAGAACGGTAGACTGAAAAGCGATATCCATTGCAGCGGTCATTTGTGGCATTAAGCCACGAGTTTGCTTGTGTAACATGGTGGGCGCCATCGTGGCGAACTGAGCATTGCGCGGAGAACTTATCGCGCCACCGGGTATTTTGTAGCCTTTTTTGTCCCATGGCTGCACAGCGGCATCTGCATCGGCCTTGTTGTCCAGTATCCAGGCCTTAGCTCGCAGCAACAACTCATCCAGTGAGGACACTAGCTCGTGGATAAGGCCGCCCTCTAATGCCTTCTCAGGAGTTAGGCGCTGACTCTTTAAAATAATATCCAACGCCTTTTCGACGCCAATAAGCTTGGTTAGACGCACCACACCACCGCCAGCGGGATAAACTCCTATGGCACACTCTGGCAGACCGATTTGTACTGATTTATGGTTGTAAGCGAGTCGATAGTTACAGGCCAGAGACAGCTCATAGCCTCCACCCAAAGCAGCACCGTTGATCGCTGCCACCACAGGGACTGGCAGCTTTTCCAAACGTCTGAAGTGACCCTTAATCAATTCGCCATTGGCAAATAAAGCGGCCTCATCACCAGCATCCATTGACACCAACTCGTTAAGATCTGCCCCGGCAAAGAAAACCTTCTTGGCAGACGCAAAGATAACCCCGGTCAAGCTGTCTTCAGCCTCTAAGCGAGCAACCGTTTCGTCCATTGCTTCATTATATTCCGCATTAATTGCATTTACCGGACCCGTCATGTCCATCGTCACAGTAACAATACCTTGCGCATCCTTTTCGTACTTAAATACACCCATTATTCAAACCTTTTTTGTAATCCTAAATCCTAAGTCTGTACCGAATACCTTAAATACGCTCGATCAGACAAGAAATTCCCATGCCACCACCAACACAGAGCGACAACATGGCTCGCTTTAATTGTCTGCGCTCCAATTCGTCCAACATGGTACTGACCAACATAGCACCAGTTGCACCAAGGGGATGTCCCATTGCTATTGAGCCACCGTTAACATTTGTTATTGCATGGTCAATGTCTAGATCTTTCATGTACCTCATAGCGACGGATGCAAAGGCTTCATTTATTTCCCAGAGGTCAATATCATCAGCTGTAAGCCCGGCTGTCTTCAGACACTTCATTGCAGCAGGGCCGGGGCCAGCAAGCATGATAACGGGGTCCGAGGCCAAGATGGACCCTGCCAAGATTCGCCCGCGCGGAGTCAAGTTGAGATCTTTACCGGCCTTTTCTGAACCTATCAAAACTGCACTTGCGCCGTCTACAATTCCAGAAGAATTACCCGGAGTATGGACATGAGATATACTCTCTAAGGTATTGTATTTATTTAAAATAATTTCATCAAAAGCCATGTTTCCCATTATCTCAAAAGAAGGCCTTAAACCGCCTAAAATTTCCATATTGGTATGTGGCTTAATAAAATCGTCACGTTCTAGAATCATCAGACCATTCTTGTCGCGTACAGGCACTACGGAACCATCAAACCAACCGCTATCCCGAGCATGGGCAGCACGTCGTTGAGACTCCATCGCATAAGCATCAACATCTTCTCGACTATAACCATCAATGGTGGCAATAGTATCAGCGCCAATACCCTGAGGAACAAAACTCTGCTGAATTGCAAAGGCTGCATCTCCTGTCATTGATCCGCCATCAGAACCCATAGGTACACGCGACATGCACTCAACACCCCCAGCAACGACTAATTGTTCCCAGCCGGAAGCAACTTTTTGAGCGCCGGTATTGACCGCCTCTAACCCAGAGGCACAAAAACGGTTCAGTTGAACACCAGCAACTGACTCATGCCAACCGGCATTCTGCACAATCATTTTAGCAATATCACTGCCCTGCTCACCAACAGGAGACACGCAACCCATCACTACATCGTCAACATAAGCGGTATCTAAATCATTACGCTCCTGAAGTGCTCGCAAAAGGCCTGCTCCTAAATCAATAGGTTTCACCTCATGCAGACTGCCGCCGGGCTTACCTTTACTACGTGGCGTTCTAATTGCGTCATATATATAAGCTGCGTTACTCATAGTGTTCTATCCTCAAAAGATATACATTTCGAAAGGGTCGCTAAAGCGATTAAACGCTTAACTACCAGTGTATTTGGGCGCACGCTTTTCTGCAAAAGCCAACATAGACTCTTGCAAGTCGTTAGACCTCAAACTAGTCATCATGGTAAACATGCCGTTGAAGAGCAGGCTTTGCTCGGTGGTCAACGTTTCACTCTGCTGCAGCATATACTTAGTACCCTGTACCGCCATTGGCGGGTTTGCTGCTATCTGGTTGGCCAACTCCATACCAGCGGCGTAGGTTTCTTCGAAGCTGGTATAAACATCGTTAACCAGACCTATCTTCTCAGCTCGCTGAGCATTGATATCTTTGGCACTATAAGCCAATTCAGCAACATGACCAGCGCCAACAATATTAGGCAAACGCTGCAATGTACCAACATCAGCAACCAATCCAATGCGCGTTTCACGCACACTAAAATTACTGTCCGCTGCGGCTATACGCATATCACAGGCAGTAATCATATCTATGCCGGCGCCCAGACAATGACCATGAACCACCGCTATCACCGGTAACCGGCTATTAGCCAGTGATGATATAGACGCCTGAAATTTAGCAGTACCCTCAAGTTGCTTGATGTTAGCCGACGCCTCAGAGGTACCCTTAGGCCGCTGGTGAGTTCCCATACCACTCTGCACAAGGTCTATACCAACACAAAAATGCTTGCCCCGCCCTGCCAAAAGAACCACACGAATGGCGTCATCTGATTCAAGGGCAGCAATTGCCTCTGGAATAGCTAGCCAAAATGCTTGAGAAAGCGCATTAAACTTCTCGGGCCTATCAAGCCATATAGTACCGACAGGTCCATTTTTTTCAATTGACATTACGTCCGAAGAAAAATCAATCACTTAACACTCCTTAATCGTTAATCGTTAACCGTTA
>DNBN01000339.1:17443-20447 GCA_003491845.1 Porticoccaceae bacterium
CGTTAACCGTTATCATTAGTAACCCGCAGAGCCATCCTGAATAGAGGCGTAGGTAGCAGCATCGAGTACTTTATATTCGTTCGTTCTTGGTAACAAAACATAAATCTCATCATCGCCAATTCGATCTATGTGGAAGGCTTGCTTACGCAGCTCGCCTTTAACCAACTTAAATGTGCCTGTAGTTGAGAGATTAGGTTGAATACGGACAAACACTGGATGGGCAAAATGCGGTAAATTAGCCGAAACGTAGGTTGAAAATTCAACGGGATCAAATACGGCACCTTCGGTTAATGACAGCGATACCATGCCAGCCTTACCCTCTGTAGCAGGAACATCAACCCCGTAGACATTAGCTATTTCTACCTGGCTATTGGCGTTTAAGATTTCGCCCACTTCATTAGTGGAGACATTCTCAGAACGCCATCGAAACGTATCACCAATTCTATCTACAAATTGATAATGGGGCTTACCCATGGAGAAGCCTACGTCTATCTGATTAATTAAATCACCCGTATTAAACCAGGCATCACCCTCTGTTAGCACGTTACGGACAATCTTAGACTCTGAAGCGGCACTATCTGTGTAGCCGTCAAACCGATAGCGATCATCAATCTCAGCTAACAGAAGTCCAGGTTTTCCAGGTTCAACTTGAATGAGTTTGCCATTTTGATCGGTAACAATTACATCATTTTCAATATCATATTCCACAAGAATAATCGTCCCAGGGCAGTAACCGATAGTCTTGTCCTTATTAAAGGCATTGATAAAAGACACATTACCTTCACTTGAGCCATAAAATTCGCAAACGCGATCTATACCAAAGCGTTGTTTAAATTCATCCCACACATCGGGACGAAGACCATTACCAAAGACTCGATCAAGAGGGTTATTTTTCTCTTCTGGACAAGGTGGCTGGGTCACTAAATAACGACATAATTCGCCAACATAAAAGAAGATTGTACAATTATGCTCCTTAACCTCTGGCCAAAACGCAGAGGCCGAAAATTTGCGTCGCAAAAACATTGAAGCACCACTAAAAATGGCACTATTAACACCACAAATAAAGCCAGTTCCATGGAAAAGTGGAAGGCACAGATAGATGCGATCACTGGGCTTAGCGCGAACGCCGGCCTTGCTAAATGAGCTCCCCGCTGCTAGTAATCGTCGCTGCCCAACTTTTGCTGCCTTGGGCATACCCGTGGTACCAGAGGTGAAAATATAAAAACCAGTATCACCAGCCAAAATAGTTTTGGTATCTTCTAGGTTAGCACGGGAATAGCTATCTAAGTTTGCCATGATGTCTTCCATGGGCTCCGGTACAGCACCTTCACGCTTATCAGCTACCCATAAAATATCTGCATCTGCCATTTCTAAGTCAGCACGAACATCCTCTACACTGTTAAATATTTCTTCACCGGCCAAGCATTTAACCGGGTTGGTAGCATTGATACAGTGCGCAAGTTGGGCGCCGACTAACCCAGGATTTACCATACCCGCAATGGCGCCGATTTTTTGTAATGCGATAATACTTGCAAGCATTTCAATGCGATTTTCCATAATCACTGCCACACAATTTCCTCGCTTTACACCTCGATCCATCAGCGCATGGGCGAGCGTATTTGCCAGTTCGTTAAACTCTCCCCAGGTGATTTTACGCCCCTCGAAAACAATCATATTGTTATTAGGTTGTCGCGCCACTGTATCTTCAAACACTAGGGCAATGGAGGCGGCGTCATCCGCTTCTGGTAACTTGGCCATCACTACCGGGAGTGCTCTTGCAACATCACCAAGCACTCGAAAAATTTCTTTAATATTACTCATCGTTCAACCCTTATTTTCTGGCCAAAGAATTAATGGTTAGCTTTGCCAGCTGCGACATGTGCACTTCATCAGGACCATCGGCGATTCGACAGAAACGACTCGTGGTAAAAATATGTGCCAGAGGGGTATCCTGGCAGACGCCCATACCACCAAAAATTTGCATAGCCCTGCTTGACACATCCTCACACATTTTTGGCGCTACGATTTTTAGCATTGAAATATCCGCTCTGGCCGCATCAACGCCTAATTTATCCATTTTTTCAGCTGCCGATAACACCAGTAGTCGACACTGCTCAATATCACAGCGACTTCGAGCGATTTCATGCTGAACACTGGTCTTTTTGCTCAGTTGCTCGCCAAAAGCGACACGACTAACAGCTCGCTCACACATTAATTCAAGACTGCGCTGCGCCATACCAACAAACATCATCGCATACTGAAAACGCCCGGGGCCAAGACGACCCTGAGCGATCTCAAATCCTCGACCCTCACCAAGAATTAAATTAGATACAGGAACACGAACATTTCTGAAGATCACATCACCTTCTCCACCAGGAGAATGGTATTCACCAAAAACTCTCAATGGGCGCGCAATGGACACTCCCGGCGTGTCTGTAGGAACAAGAATGGTCGAATGTTGCTGATGTCGGGGCGCCTGATCATTAGATTTACCCATGACCAACATTAGCTTGCACTTGGGGCCTATGACGTTGGTTGTCCACCATTTGCGACCGTTAAGAACATATTCATCACCATCGCGCTCAATCTTTAACTCCATATTTGTCGCATCAGATGACGCTACATCTGGTTCAGTCATGGCATAAGCCGATCTGATTTCGCCGGCCAAAAGAGGCATGAGCCACTTATCTTGCTGCTCTTTAGTACCGTATTTTGCCAGCACTTCCATATTGCCTCGGTCGGGGGCATTGCAATTAAAAATCTGCTGCGCCCAAGCTGATCGAGACATGGTCTCAAACAGCGGCGCTATTTCAAGATTGCTTAAACCTGGACTCCAAGGCTTGTACTCAGCAGGCAGAAAAAGATTCCATAAACCTTGATTACGCGCCTCTTGCTTTAGCTCTTCAAACCACTCGGGATATTGCCAAAGGTTTCTATGATCGTTGGTAAACTCGTCATAATCTGCTTCTCTTGGGTAAATATGCTCATCCATAAAAGCTTTAAG
>DNBN01000329.1 GCA_003491845.1 Porticoccaceae bacterium
ATCCCTATCCCACCGCCATATAGTCGTTAAAACCCCTGCAAATGCGGGGGTTTTTCGTTTCTTGGGTAAAATAATTAGTTAGACTTAGAGTTACAGCTGAATTCAAAAAAACACTCTAAGTCATAGCACCTTCCAAAAACAGCGTTCTTCCGATATCTAGATACCAGCCTAAAAAATTAAATTTTGGTTTGGCTCTCCTACCGGCTCCCAGCAGACTCTTTAGGACTCCCCACCAGTTAGATGGGATCTTGACGAAGATTAATAAATCTACATTACTCGAATTGACTGATAACTACATAAATTAATGTCACCATACTGGCTTGAGTCAAATGTGTTTTGTTTCAGAAAAATTGATCGATGATGTTTGGAATAGGTGTAAAAAACGTTATGAAATACCATATCAAAACTAGCGGAATCTCTGTTTTTACAGTTTCTAACAGCACGCTATCAGTGTGAGTTAAAACGTATATTTAGGTAAATTATGAGATAAAAACCATTATCATCAGACACTTATAGTTTAAATTAAATTTAGTAATAAACTACTGAAGATCGCCTCTAACTTATATCAAACTTACTAACTTAAGCGTAGCTCTGATGTAACTAAATGAGGTGGGTAGTTAAACTTTCGCTGGATATGCCTTACTAAAAAATGGACAGGAATCAATAGTCGTCTATTAGCTTCAAAAGTCTCTAGCATCAGTTTCCAATCATTTATGTTATCACCTACCGACTCAGTTGTATGAGGATCTTATTTTGATAATTAAAGGACTTAGGCGAAAGATTAAACACTATACTTTGTCATTTTTGATCTGAGCAGAAAATAGCAAGTTAAATATGGTCTATACTAATGGTACATTGTTAACTAAAAGGGCTAGCCCAATTAAAATTTCCCCTATTATTTTTGTGTCTCTCTTGGTCACTGGTTGCGGGAGTGGCTCATCCTCTATCTCTGATATAGATAACAGCAGTAATTTAATTGATAACTCTGGTGAAGACAGCATCGATAATGACGCAGAGGGCAACTTCGACAGCAGCCTTTTCAGTCTAGATCTAACCGAGGAGACGCGAGTTGGCTGTACACTAAATGATGGCACAGTAACCACCTGTTACCAAATTACGTTCAACGCCAATGGTGTAGGTAATACCGAGGGAGCTGGCACCGTGGGGCCATTTTGCCCAGATAGAGCTGATGCACCTCGATCTCAATCAGGTTTTGGATTTTATGATGGCGCTACAAATCCTGGGTTTCAATTGATCCTTGACGCAGCTCAAAACATGGAGAGCGATGGCTATAATATTATTGATGAAAATAACAATATAAACTCTGATGGTGCTGCAGGTGCCGCCTGTTTGTCTATGCCTTTCGCGGACAACCTCGCTCTGACATATTTAGTGCCTGTAGTCCCACAAAAAGCAAGTGAACCCGAAGACATTGGTGAGATTGACAGTATTGGGTTTGGATTACATGGGGTGCCCTATAAAGGAACTCCACCTGGCGTCGTTGATCGCGATGGACGTATTCCGTCCCTAGATCACTGTGGTGGACACTCTGATCCGTCTGGTTATTACCATTGGCACTTTATTCCGCAATCAATGAATCTTGTACTTGGCTCTGAAGAATATAATTTTAGGGAAGATGACAGCATCACTTGCAGCAATAGTTATATTGTTGATGCAAATTCAAATGAACCTGACCCTTCTTCTTTCGCTGGATTAGCAAAAGATGGATACCCAATATATGGCGCTCTAGATTCAAGTGAAACGGAGGAAACAGAACCTGTAGATTTAGATCAATGTAACGGTCATGAGCATGCTACAGATGAATTCCCGGATAGTGTTTATCACTATCATGCCTTCAGAGAGACTGCGCCTAATAACCCCACCTGTCTGAGTGGTAAATTTGTTACTAACGATTGGGAGCTATCACGATAATGCATAGGCCCGAGGTAATGGCTTGCATGTTTGCACCGGAACTAGCGGACTCGAAGACGACACAATAGCTCATTTTGAGATTTGCTGTTTTGGACAGTAACTTCACTGCTCTACCGTTTAAAGCTAAATGGTTCAGCCCATTTGCTTTCCTGCCCTCCTCCGGCATCGACAACTCGTAGTGGATTAGATCAATCAATCCACACATTGATGCAAATTGGAATTGAAATGTCCAATTCAAGCATACTCATGAACATTCCATCACCATTGAGAACTAAAAACGAGAACCACGGTAACTGACCATAGGCAGCGATAATATGCATGTAGTCATAACAATTTATTGACTAAAAATTTGTATATCATCTTTGTACACAGCAGAAATTTCCCAACTATCTTGTGATGAACTGACAAAATCGCAGCCGTAGCTTGACCCGGAAAGGGTCACAGACAAATTGTATGCTTTACCACCAGCAAGATTTATCTCTGTCCAGGATTGTTTGGCGACGCTTAGAGCCACTGATGCCATCCTTCTCGTGGTAGCATCACTTATAACCTCAATACTTCTACCGCCAGACTCGGAGGATGTTGTCATCACACAGTCCACAACTAATGGCTGTAACTGCTTCAAGTCCTGCTTGGACATTTTATCAGAACAGGCTCCAAGGCAAAGGATTCCTATGCTCAAAAATATTAGTTTAGTCATTTTTATCAACCTAGTTTTTATAATTCCTAATCAATCTGTAAATTCATAATCACATAAACTAATGCGATTATCACATTTTTGTTATAGGGACACAGGAACCCAACAGACTCTAAAATCAATATTTTAAACACCTAATGTAGCAGCCAAGAGGAACTACATACTAGGTATGTTAATCATCTCTACACGGTCATCTCTATTTAGCACAACATTACCACTAATATACCCGGAGCCAGCTTTTTCTCCTTGGTAATATATAGTCCACCAGTGAGCAATATCTTTTTTCACACTTGTTGGTGAACCAAGCAATGCCTCCACTTGCATACGACTCATGCCTTTTTCAATACGCTTCCAAAGTACTGGGTTTTGCCATGAAAATCGATCGACAACGACTCGCTTTTTTTTCGGGGAAGACAGCAATGCCTCTAGTCGTTTAATTCGAAGATCTTGATTCTGGAGAAGGAGCCGCAGATCTTTTATCTCAGCAATTAAGACTCCATCAGTCTCATCCGCATGTAAACAAGGAATTGTGAACATCCAACTGAATATGACTACTTTGCTTATATTTTTCATAACCAAACCCAACAACCTCACTGTGTCTTTTTAGTAATCATCACTTAATATGTAAGATTAACGACTATACAAGTCTCAGCATGAGACGTAGATCACATAAACAACATTATATTAATGAGTCAAACACAAGCCAAGGACGGAATTTATATAACATAAATACAGCACAAAATAGCGATTGAACGGCCTATGACGCTATCCATGGAAAATAATATGACAATCACCTTATTTTCTATGGCAAATCTTCAGTAGAACTAAATTTATACTGCTTTGTTTGCATCAATACACAATGTTTGAGACTATCTTTACCACAAAACCATAAACGAGGTTAGCCGTGCGTCTGATAAGCATACTACTAATTATTATCGCGGTAAATTCTGGGTGGGCCAATAGTTACTTTGAAGATCTTAAGCGCTTAGCTGAGTCCGAGGATGCTACTGCAGAGCAGCAACTAGATGTTGCTTATCGGTATGATAATGGTCTTGGTATCACAGAAAACAACTACGAGGCCTCGAATTGGTATCTCAAAGCTGCCAACCGAGGCAATGTAACTGCGCAGTTTAATCTTGCTATGATGTACACCAACGGTGAAGGTCTGCCAAAGGATGGCCTAGAAGCGCTCAAGTGGTTCCGACTCGCAGCTGACCAGGGAGATTCTGCGGCACAAGCGAGACTAGGATACATTTACTCTACCGGCAAAGTAGTCGCTAAAGACATTGCCGAAGCCATGCGCTGGTATACCAAATCTGCTAAACAAGGTGATGTCGACGCACAAAATGCTCTTGGATATATATATGCAAAGGGCCAAGGCACTGCAGTTAACTATAAAAAAGCTTATGTTTGGTGGAATTTAGCTGAAGCACAGGGCAACGCACAAGCCGCTAGAGGTATTGATAGTATAGTGATAGATATGACTGCTCAAGAGATTCTAGATGCTCAGAAATTGACTATTCAGTGTTTTCAATCAGAACAGCAAAACTGTAACTAAGCAAGAGCATCAAGGTTAAACTAATTTCTGTGTAGCAATGGTGGGCTCGGCAGGAATCGAACCTGCATCTAAGACTTAGGAGGTCCCTATTCTATCCATTGAACTACGAGCCCACACTGGCGTGTATTATAGTCAAGTAACTATCAATTGCCATAACCAAACAAAATGATTAATTCCGATTTCGACCGAGAGCATCGTGGCTAGTTACCCAGTCACCAGCTAACACCGCACTCATTAATGACAACTCTCCTGCCAAAACTGTAGCACCAATAATTTCTGCTAGTTTACGAACCTTTCCAGATCCACTGCATCCAATCATTTCAAGACACTCTTTTTGCGTTGGCAGACCAGTACCGCCACCGAATGTAGCTACGATCAGAGATGGAATAGTAATCGAAAAATAATAGTTTCCTTGATCATCAAGGTCTGCATAGACTACTGCGGCGGAAGATTCTGCAACATTAGCTACATCTTGACCCATGGCAATAAAAGTAGCCGTAATACCATTGGCTGAATGAGCACCAGTATTGATTGACCCCGCTAAAAGCCCCCCTACTTGGTTAATTGCACGGGCTTTAAACAAAGCATTTCCAGACACTCCCATGACTTTTTCAATCAATGTACTTGGTAATGTAACCTCAGCAACTACACGTTTGCCTCTGGTATAAAGCGTGTTTAGTTGCGAATGTTTTTTGTCAGTATCCATTGCGCCAGACAGCATATAACGCTCAATCCCCGGATAATTATCCTTTATCCACTCACAAGCCACAAAAGTGGCTTTACCGACCATGTTTTGACCTGCCGCATCCCCAGTAGTGTAGTTAAATCGAAGATAGCGCATTCGAGCAGCGGAAAACTGCTGAATATCGCGTAATTTACCTGATGAGGTGGTCGTCTCAGCCTGCTCAGCAATTTTTTCAAAATTATTTTCAACCCACACGCCAAAGTCTCGAGCTTCTCTAGCATCTGAAAAAATGAATACTGGCGCACGTTGCATAGCGTCATCCACTACGGTAACTTTGGCACCGCCCGCTTCACGAAGTAATCTTGCACCACGATTATAGCTTGCTACTAAGGTTCCCTCACTTGTGGCCATAGGAACAAAAAATTCACCCTGCGCATGTTCTCCATTGACTAACAACGGCCCCATTAATCCTATAGGCACCTGCGCTACACCGATAAAATTCTCAATATTCCCCGCTGTATCTGCTGGATCAACAGAATAATAACCAATGTTTTTTAGATCGGAGGACGTGACTTTTCGAGCAAAGTCACGTCTCTGGCCAGCCATCTCTTCGGTGTAGTCGTTATCACTATCTCTGGGTATTTTATTGGTCACAAGGAACCCCTATTTTATAATTCATAGTCACGTTGCTATTCATTTGGTTAATTAGTATTGAAAAGAATTATTGTTCATGACAGATTCTTTTGCAGGTCGCACATCACACTTCATTATCACCGTGCAAAACAATCTTATCAAGTATTCACGTGATCAGCGTAGACTATGGTATCTGCAATCAAGGATATAGAATACAATTTGTTTATGAATTTATTAGTCCTTAAAGCCGAAAATATTAAACACAACCTTGCAACCGTTGCTGGGAGGCAGCTTGAACACCTCATATACGTTCAAAAATGTACTATTGGAGACTCAATAAGGGTAGGACAGCTTGATGGCAAGATAGGCACAGGCGTTATTTTGGCATTAAATGAAACCAGTGCAACCCTAAAGGTCACCCTAGAAAAATGTCCGCCCCCTGGTATACCTCTTACGCTAGTTTTGGCACTCCCACGACCCAAGATGTTACGCCGTGTTCTGCAATCTATTTCGTCTTTGGGAGTAAAAGAGCTTTATTTAGTCAATTGTCATCGGGTTGAAAAAAGCTTCTGGCAATCACCTTTACTTAAAAAAGAGGCCATCGAAGAACAATTAATTCTTGGGCTTGAGCAAGCGCGAGATACCATTATGCCCAAAGTACATATCCGAAAATTATTCAAGCCTTTTGTTGAGGATGAATTAAGTGGAATTATCAACGGAACTGAAGCAATAGTAGCTCACCCAAATAGCCCCGAGCCCTGCCCTATGGATCTGCAGCAACCAGGTACGTTAGCCATAGGTCCCGAGGGCGGGTTTATTAGCTATGAAGTGGATAAGCTAGCAAGCATTGGGTTTTCTCAAGTACATCTAGGATGTCGAATACTACGAGTAGAAACGGCTGTACCTGTGCTTATAAGTCGCCTCTATCCAGCTTAAAGAATAGTTTCCTCAAACATAATATAGTTACAGGTATGCATCCCACAGCTCTCATATGTTTTATGGGCATTCAGATTTTCTGTCTCAGCATATAATCTAAACCCACTAACGGGGGTTGTTTGACTCCTAGCACGTAACTTCAAATCTTTGTACATCTCTCGATAAATTCCTTGCCTTCGATGTGTTTTGTTCACATAAACGGACTGAATCCACCAAAATAACCCGTTTCGCCAGTCGGACCACTCATAGGTCACCATTAAACTGGCAACTACTAAACCATGGTCTTCGGCAACCAAGTAAAAGCCAAATTGAGGCCTTTCAAACAGTCCACAGACTCCCTTAGTTACCTGATCACGGTCAAGTATTTTGCCTTCGGTTTCATAAGCCATGGCACAATTGTGCTCGGCAAGACATCCAGCATCTTGCTCAATAGTAGCAATACGTGTTGACAGCATAAGAGAGTCCTTAGATGTTTGTGATTTTACGATGAATTAATCGCATAGATCTGTCAATCGATGATTGCATCAAAGCATATAAATACATAAAGTACCGTCTGTTTTTGGTAACCGTTGTTTATTATAGAGACTTTTAACAGGCTGTAGTGTGTGAAAAAAATCATCCGCCATGCAATACCTTATAATTTAGATAGCGTCAGCTTATTTGAAAAAGTGCGTGATTTGCCTGAGGCCATATGGCTAGACAGCGGCAAGCCAAAAAGTGTACAGGGTAATATTGATATTATATCTAGCTCTGCCGATTTGATCATTGAAACCCGTGGCAAGACGTCGACTATCAAGGATAGTGCAGGATCAAGACGATCATCTTGCGACCCTTTTACGTTGGCACAGAAGGCTTTATCTGAACTTCAACCACTGCATACTGATGCGAATGAACTGCCATTTGCCGGTGGCATCTTGGGGTTTTTTAGCTACAATTTAGGTCAAACCGTAGTTGATGTACCAACGGACTCTGTTTCAGTCACTAATCTTCCAGATATGCGCATAGGACGTTATTTATGGGCACTACTTATTTACCATGAGACGCAACGGGCTGAAATAATCTTTCATGAGCACTGCGGACAAGACTTAAAAGCCGACATAATAAGAAGATTTTCTGAACCTGTGGTGTCTGGAATATCAGGTAATAATCGTTTTAAGTTAAAGCATGCGTTCAAAGGAACATTAACCAAAAATCAGTATATAGCAGCCATCGGAAATATTAAAAAGTATATTAATGACGGTGACTGTTATCAAGTGAATTTTACACAACATTTTTCAGCACAATACGAAGGTAGCGAATGGCAGGCCTACCTGAAGATGCGCAATGCTACAGCATCACCCTATTCAGCATTTTGGAAATGGTCAGATGCTACAGTAATGTGCGTTTCCCCGGAACGTTTCGTAAAAATATCAAACAACAATAGTCATTTGGCCATAGAAACCAAGCCAATAAAGGGAACTCTCCGCAGGGGAAAGTCTGTTACCGAAGATAAGAAAAATGCTGAAAAATTACAAAATAGCGCCAAAGATCGAGCTGAAAACCTAATGATTGTTGATTTACTTCGCAATGATATTAGCAAGAATTGTATACCTGGTACAGTAAAGGTCCCACGCTTATTCGCTCTTGAAAGTTTCCCCAATGTCCATCACTTGGTAAGTACCATAGTTGGGCAGATAGAAAGTAACAGAACACCACTGGGCGTTCTTCGAGATTGCTTCCCCGGTGGCTCGATCACTGGCGCCCCTAAGAAACGTGCCATGGAAATTATTGAAGAATTAGAACCTGTCAAAAGATCGGTGTATTGTGGCAGTATTGGCTATATTAGCGCCAACAACCAAGTGGATACGAACATCGCTATTCGAACTGTGATCGCATGTGAATCAACTCTGCATTGTTGGGGAGGCGGTGGAATAATTGCCGATTCCCAAGCTGAATCTGAGTTTGACGAGTCACTAACTAAAATCAATATAATCCTGAAGACACTTGAGCAGACAATCTAACGGCTATTTTTTTGCAGTTGCTGTGGTTGACCCTACGCACTATTCATCATTGTTTAATTTCACGCCAATTTTTATCAATGATATCGCCTACATCATTAAGTTTTGGATAAGCTAGTTTGTGTTTATCACAGTAACGAGCGATCAATGGCTGAGTCCATTCAAGTAGTTTCTTTTCAAACACCACGTCAGATATCTGGCGCGATTCATACAAACCTTTAATTTCGCGTTGTCGGCGTGCTTCTGACAAGATTACTGCGCACGCCACACTGACGTTAAAGGACTCAACCATACCCATCATTGGTATGGTGATTCGATGGTCAACGAAAGAGCCGACATCAGGGCTTAAACCGACCTTTTCTGCTCCCAAGACAACTGCTGTTGGCCGAGTAAAATCGACCTCTCTATAGTCTAGCGTATCACCTGATGTATCTGCCGCAACTATTTGATATCCATTATATTTTAAATTATCTAGAGGGGACTTTATATCCTGGTAAACTATAGTGTCAACCCATTTTTGGGATCCCATGGAAGTGCCAGTATGAGCCTTAAAGGTAGCTCTATCATAAACTGAATGGACCGTCATAACACCATTGGCATCACAGGTTCTAACAATCGCAGACAAATTTTGTCCCTTATGGACCTTGTCAGTAACTACGGTTAAATCTGGTTGTCGTCGGTTAAGGACTTCCACTGCGCGCATAAATCGCTGAAGAGTCATTCCGAATATGCCCTCTTCACTTCTTCAGCTATCATGTAAATACCTTTCTTCACTATTGTTGCGTCCTGCGCATAGGATACACGTATACACTCCTGCTGATGCTGCCATGTGGAATCCATCCCTGGGAAAAAATTATGCCCTGGAACAATAAGTACACCTCGCCGTTTAAGACGCTCATAAAGCTCTTGACTCGTAATGGGAAGACCATCGAACCATAACCATAAAAAGATAGCGCCCTCGGGCCTGTGTATGCGGTAAGGGATACTACCTAGCGCATGTCGAAAAATATCAACAGCCTCACTGGCACGATGCTTATAAAAAGGTCGAACATAACGCTCTCCCAACATCAACATATCACCGCTTTTAAATAGCTCGGCAGTCATCATAGGCCCTAAGTTACCGCAGGCCAGACTAACCACGGTATTAGCATTGCTAAATGCATTAATCAACTCCTCACTAGCCACAACAATACCTGTCCTAACTCCCGGAAGACCCAGCTTAGAAAGGCTTAGCACCAGAATGGTATTGGGATTCCAGTGTGGTTGTGCCTGATTAAACAATATACCTGGAAATGGAAGACCATAAGCACCATCAATTATAAGAGGTATATTTTTGTTACGTGCGATCTCATCTAACTGCTCTATTTCATAATCTGTGAGTACATTACCCGTGGGATTGGTCGGCCGAGACACACATAAAGCTGCTGTATTATCTAGACTACCAATATTAGAAAAATCGACATGATACTTAAATAAATTGTTATCCAGTAACTCGATATCTGGCCTAGTCGCAGTAAAAAAATTCTCGGTCAAACCTATATCTGAATAACCAATGTACTCCGGAGCCAGTGGCAGGTGTATAGATTTATGTCGCCCATCTGTCATGGTCCCAGCAAGCATATTATAGAGAATAAAAAAAGCTGGTTGACTACCATTTGATATAGCAATATTTTTATCGGTAAGATTCCAATTAAATTGTTTTTTTAATAATTTGGCTATATCCACCAAGACCTGCCTGTCTCCCTGCGGTGACTGATAGACTCCAGTTAGTCGCCGCAGTAGCGCAGGATTATCAACAATTGATTGCAAGCGTTGCTTAAAAACAGCTTCCACCTGAGGAACTTCACCAGGATTTCCACCACCCATAAAAATCATCTCTGGATTTTCATTAAGCGCGGTACCAAGATCATCCATAAGCTCTACAATACCTGTAGTTCCGCCAAATTTATGTCCAAACTGTGACAAATTCATAAATCACTTCCTACTAACATTTGCGATAGCAGGCTCCATGTAACGGAATGTAAAATTAACTCTAGGTGCATCTAACTGCTTTACTTTTGCAATACTGTGATGCCAATACTCCTGAATTCCAGGCCCCATCAAAAGAAGAGAACCATGGGGCAACTCAATATTAACTTTTCTTTTACTTATCTGATGACGTAGTTTAAAAACCCTTTCGGCACCAACACTGACGCTGGCGATCACCGGATCTGAGCCCAGTTCCGGCTCATCATCTGCATGCCAATCTACACTATCTCTGCCGTCACGATAGTAATTAACTAGTGCACGATTAAACGAGCTACCAGTCTGCAGCTCTACACCAGATCGAAGCTCATCTAACCAAACTGGAAATTTAACGGCTTGCATCTGAATGCGTGAATAGGTGTAGGAAGTCCCGGGAGTACCAAACCAATTCTGTAGTCTTGGAATGGCAATTTTCTTACCCATAATCTGGATGAAATCCTTTCTCCAGGGTGTCTTTGAAATAGCTGTATCAAGTAATTCATCAGCCGTTGCAGAATCTAGCCAATTGGGCCAGAATGTAACAGTCGCAACGCGATTTTCGGCGAGCTCCAAAGGAATACTCTGCACATCAAACAGATCCATAAATTCGCGGCTCAATCTCAAGTTGAATAAAAAATGTAGCGAGCACTTTCTCTTGAATATAGCGTGCCAAGGCTAAGATATCTCTTGCACAGTCATCTTTTTTGCCGTTTTGATAATTCACTAAAACCAAAGCCTGCTGAGCATGGATACCAGCAGCACCGTATCTAAGCCCCTTTAGGCCTAATTGTTCAATTAACCATCCCGCAGGCACTTTAAAACAACCTTGAGGTTGCTCAAAGCGCGGAATTTGACCCTTAGTTCTTCCGTCTTTGGAGTCAATTTTTGCTAATGTTGAGGCAGAGAGCACCGGGTTCTTAAAAAAACTTCCGACATTTGGTAATACATCTGGATCTGGTAACTTAGACTGCCTGATTGTAGACACCGCTTCATATACCATCTCACTGGATATCTCACCTTGATGATCTGCAAAGTAATGCGTCAAAGCAGGATAGTCAATGTTAATTATTGGAATTCTGGATAACCGCAAGGTAACGTGTGTAATAATGAATTTATCTTTCAACAATTGCTTAAAAGCACTCTCGCGATAAGAAAAACGACACTGATCTTTATTTAAAATAATGATTTCACCAGTATCTATTTTTACCGCGGATAAACTAATGAATCGGTCACTAATTTCCACACCATAAGCGCCAATATTCTGAATCACCGAGGCACCTACGTTACCCGGAATACGAGCTAAATTTTCCAGACCATACCAACCTTGAGATAGGCAATGCCGAACAGCGCGATCCCAATTTTCACCAGCTGCAAATCGGACATCCACTGAATTCGGCGTTCCGCCATTGGACCCACTCTCCTTAATACCTAAAATGCTAATACAAACTGCAAGACAGCGAAGGTCTGATGCAAAAACAACGTTGCTGCCGGCTCCTAGCGGCATGATATCGAGCTGTTTGGCTTTTGCGTAGGTCAAAGCCTCTTGAATCTTTGCAATACTTGATGCGACGCAGAAATGTGATGCGACCGATGATAGTCCCAAACTGTTATACAATTGCAGACATTTGTCAGTCTCCACAACCAGTCCGAATGATCTAGACATACTGAACTCTTTCATCAAACATCATCTATTCTATTCACTTGTGTCATTATATGCTCTAAGAGTCCCGCGCAGGAATTCACCACCATATCCAGTACTAAAGGAAAACCATCACCATCACCATAATAAGGGTCAGGCACCTCATGAACGCTGGAAAACCTACCTTGGGTAGAGAATGCTAATAATAACGATAAGTT
>DNBN01000298.1:0-2796 GCA_003491845.1 Porticoccaceae bacterium
AATGTCGAGTTTAGAAAAAATTCGCTCATCATCAATGGAATATCGTTCAGCGAATATTTTTTCTTGTCCAACAATAGATATATCATTATTTATATTGTTAAGCTCTTGACTGAGCGCACCTTTTTTCTCAATAAAGTCTTGTTGAGTCATCGCAAGTAAGTGTCGTTCAGACCGGCTTTTTGTGCGAATTGCCTCATCATCAAAACGGGCGATCACATCACCTTTTGCAACAGCTGAAAACTCTGGTGCTAGCCATGAAATATTATTAACTCCACTGTCTGTTTGAGGGACACTAATTATGGTCGCCTGAGCGGCAAACAGATGACCCTTTGCGGGTATGTCCACTGAGAATGATTCTTTGGTGACTCTGTAAACCAAAGAACTATCTGGTTCGTTCTGACAGCTAGTTAGCAGAAATATAGAAACGAGGATAAGAATTTTCATAGAAGCACCTTATCTTCAGTGTTTAATCCTCTAAAAATAATAGATTTACTGCTAACAATATGACTTATTTCTACAAATTTTTGTGGTTGAGAAGATAAACCTGATATGGTGATTTTTTCGGCGTCATTGCTTTGGGTGATCGATTTAGATAATGTGGTGCTAAGATCTTTTCTTGGTGTAATAATAACCTCGACTCTTGCGGTCATACCGGGGCGCATAATGTCACTGTTGGTTTTATCAAAAGCAATTATGACATCACATATCCGTCGTTTATCTTGCCTAGATTTTTCTCTAAAAATGCCCCCCAGAGAAATTATTTTACCTTTAAAAGTTTGTCCTTGGACGCTATCAAGCTTGATATCTACCGTCTGGCCAACGCGTATTTTACCACTATCTACTTCAGCGATTTGGGCAGTTAGCTGCATTTGGTCCAAAACTGCAACTTCAAGAATTGGTCGTCCAAAGGATACGCTTTCACCTACCGCAAGTTTTTCTCCGCGCCAATTACTTCGGTAAATCACAATACCATCAATCGGTGCCTTGATTTTAAGTTTGTTAATATCCTGCTTAAGTGAGCTGACTTTAATAGTAGCCCTATCAATCTTCCCTTGGGCTAATCGAAGGTTCAGTTGTTGGTTATTTTTATGGAATTTGATTTTTTCTTGCGCTAAATATAGATCATTCTTGGCGATAGTAAAATCAATAAAGACTTTGCGTTTGTCATTTTCTGATAAGCTTTGGTCAATGATATCGGCAGTTCTGAGAGCCTTGTCAAAATTCATTTGCATCTCTGCGACCGCCAGAAGTAGCTTTTTTTCAGTTGCAGTTTCTTGAATGATTTTATTGGCAAGTTCCTGTCTAACTTGGCTTAGCTCAGCTTGTTGTTGTTCCAATTGACTGTTAACCTCTTTGTCGTCGAAGGACACTAGGAGGGCGCCTTTCTTGACAGGTGTATTTTCCGCGATAAGATATTTAATTTGGTAGTTCCAAGTACCCTTAATAGCTGGCGGAGAGATCAACGCGGTGATTGTCGATTCTAATTCACCACTTGCAGATACTGTAATATTAATACCACTTTGTTGTATAGCCTCTATTACTGGGGGTTGGCAGGCTTGAATCGTCAAAGTAATCATGATGAGTAACCTTATCTTTTTCATGAAGCGTTGTTTCCAGTTAATGTCAGTTGGGCGCTCATACCAGGCAACAAATTAAGTTCAGAAGGTTGATCAAAAGAAAAAACACTTCGGTAATAAACATCGTTACCCCATTCTTTTCGCTCTTCTGGTTGTGTTGAAAGTTTGCTCAAACGTGCAGATAGTTGCACCTGCGGGAAGGCATCGAAAATAAGCGTCGCGCCGTCGTTGACTGAAAGTTTTTTATAGTCGATTTCATGCACCCAAGCCTCAATGTATAGCCGGCTCATGGAGGGGATTTTGGCTATTGTCCAGCCTGGTTGAGCGGTCATTCCGACAAAAACTTTTTCTCCGTTCCACGGGTGCTCACTATAAAGAATGGGTCCAGATCTCTGGGCATAGCCACTGAGTTTTTTGAGCTGGTTACGATTGTAATTAAGCTGATCTTGATATTGTTTGATAGTAAATTGCTGTTTTTTGACACGTACCTCATTAGCAATTTTAACTTGGACTAATGCTTCCATTGCTCTGGTGTTTGCCAGTGATGCCTTCTCAAACTCAAGTTGGTATTTTTCATAGTCATATTTACTGAGATGTTTTTCTGACGTACTAGCATCTATACGTGATTTTTCCAGCAGTAACGCTGTTCTTTTTTGGTTGTAGTCAGCGTCTAGCGCTGATTGCTTGTTATTACTGAGGATACGCTCTAGCTCTTCATCTGCGATAATTAAACTCAATGTGTCATTATCAATTTTGGCTTGTATTGTGCCGCCCTCAAAAACCACCACCAAATCTCCCTTGTTTGCGACTTCACCCTCAGGCAACATCCATTGAACCTGAACCCGCCATTGAGGTGTTTTTGGCGCATAAAAAATTTGATTATCGCTTGCATAGAGTAGTCCACTGAGTAGCAAAGGCTCCTTAGATAGGCAGGCAAACGTAGATATCAGTAAACTCAAAGCAATTAGTTTGCGCATATAAAATCCTCGATGATATGTCCGTCTTTCATCCGAATAATACGCTTGGCATAGGCTGCTATGCTCTCTTCATGGGTGACCATGACGATTGTTTGGCCAGAAGCATGCAGCTGACACAGTAAATCCATAATTTCAGCGGATGTTGTGGAGTCAAGATTTCCGGTTGGCTCATCAGCAAAGATGACGCTGGGATTATTTATCAATGCTCTGGCTATTGCTACTCGCTGTCGTTGCCCTCCTGA
>DNBN01000298.1:3074-3381 GCA_003491845.1 Porticoccaceae bacterium
ACTCGCTGTCGTTGCCCTCCTGACATTTCAAACGGTTTATGTTGTGAACG
Source organism: Porticoccaceae bacterium (assembly GCA_003491845.1). Classification (GTDB taxonomy): domain Bacteria; phylum Pseudomonadota; class Gammaproteobacteria; order Pseudomonadales; family Porticoccaceae; genus HTCC2207. The sequence continues at coordinate 3,125 of DNBN01000298.1, forward strand.
ATCGGCCAATCCCACTTGAGTTAACATATGGAGTCCTCGTTTATCAGCGTCTTGTTGATTAACATTGCTATACCGCAAAGGTATAGTGACATTTTTTAAGGCTGACAAGCGCGGTAGGAGATGAAAAGACTGAAAGATAAACCCAATTTTTTCATTTCGAAGTGTTGATAGCTGATGGTCTTCAATTGTGCTTATTTGCTGTCCTGATAGAAAATATTGACCACTTGTGGGTGAATCTAGGCAGCCAAGAATATTCA
>DNBN01000085.1:0-2127 GCA_003491845.1 Porticoccaceae bacterium
CGTATTTAGATGGAATGAGTCCTTTGATTATTTTGGCAGTGAGGTTGAAGAATTTGCCCAAACGGCTGCAAAATATGGCCTTAAAGACGGTTATGCTATAGGTCAAACGATCCATCAGATCACACATACTGCATGCATAACTTCAGTCTCAATGGATGCTAGCTATTTAGACGATGCCCAGCATTTCATGATCAGGCAGTTATTACCTCATGTTAATGCAATCTTAAGTAGGCCCGGGTTTCTGCAGTCGCCTTCAATCACCAAAAAAGAACGGGAAGTACTGCAGTGGGCAAGTCAAGCTAAATCCTATTGGGAAATAGGCACCATTATGGGCATTACAGAACGCACAGTGAAGTTTCATTTTAATAATATATTCCGCAAATTGCGGGTGAACAACAGAGAGCAAGCGGTCAAGAAAAGTGTTATTTTGGGGTTGATTCAGTAACCCAGAGCGTCACTTTCTATCCAAAATAATCCCGACTTTGTGCAAAACAGTTTATGGGGAACATAGGCTTGCAACAACGGCAGACTGGTTAGTTCGGAGCCTCTCTTAGCTTTTATACTTACGGGTGTTCGCGCCAATTTTATGAATTCGACCGAGAAGGTGTAGCGGCCAGAATGGTTTTTCTCGTTGTTTGTTAAAATCTTAAACTGTGCACAGATGTCGGGCTGCTGATTGTCTTTAAATACTAGTCCAATTAACATTCCTATTGACTCTGCCTCAATATTTTCCCAATACAAACCTCTCAGCCGCCGCGAGAAAGCAGTGACATTAGCAGGCCCAAGTTCTTGCAAAGGCCACCTATAAAAGCATGCTGTTGTAGTTTCTTGCTCATTGTGAAAATGTAAATAAGTCATCATTTCCTCCTCGATTACTCCCTAGTGTAGTCTTTTTTACGGTGATTTGGCAATACATGGCCTGTTGCCCTATGGTTGTGCTATTGGGGAAGCGTAATTAAGAGTGAAGAGTTAAGTGCTAGTTTGTTAACCTGTCTTATCAGACAGTTTCATTTTCGACGCAAATCCACTATTACTATTACTAGTAACTGTCCGCAGAGGCAGGGGGCCCTTGGTGTGTACTGAACCTAAGCCTAAATTTGCAATTATATTATCTTAATTAACTATTATTGGAGAAATACTATGTCAAGTAACAACCTTTCTACACTTAACCTACCAATCACCAATACTCTTGATCGTCCTGATGTCAGTAATATCGGTTTTGTCATTCCTGGCTATAAAAGCTACATTGCAATAACTCAAGAACAAAAAGACAAGGCTTATAGGCTGCGCCACGAGGTCTATAGCAAAGAATTAAAATGGGTACCGGAGTCACCAGATGGCCGTGAAATTGATGAATTTGATGCACATGCATTTTTAGTTTGTGTAGAAAATGACATCGGTGACCTCATTGGTACCATTAGAGTAATTGACGGCGATGTCAAGTGGTTGGCTGATGCATTTTTTGTGGATACTCTTCCGCAGGGATCAGCGCCTATCAAAAAGCGCTCTTCAGTTGAGGTTTCTCGTAACGCAATTTCACCAAAGTATCGACACATAAGCATAAGTGACTCTAATGTAACAGTTCTTGACATGCTTCTTGCCACTGCTGTGGACTGTAGTTGGGACTTGTTGAATAAAAAACATATTCTAGTCACGGCTACTCCAGTTATGGGAATTGTTTTAAAAAGACGTGGCGGGGCCATAGATCAAGTAGGACCCATTGTTAAAATGGAAGATGGCTGCAAAATAGCTAGTTTCTTATTAGACTTGGAAATTACCAGAGATACTTATAAATTAAGGCATTCCTGCATAGCATTGCACGAACAGTGTATAAGTAATGCCACTGATGGTGATAAACCAGTGGCATCAGCGTAGTCCTATGATAGGGTGTGAAACACTATAAACGACTTAGGCATGTTACGTAAGGCTCGAATTTATGGCATTGTTATAGCTAGCCGCTACGATTCTGGCAGTATATTAACGCTGGTAGAAAGCCTCTTTTTACTGCTACTTGGTTTATTTAAAGATATTTGCTTTAAAAAATTTGGTACCTCAGTTTTATGAAAATAGGGTAGCTAAGGTTGTAATGCTAGCATTAATTGATCGTAATGCCGCAACAGAAATAGG
>DNBN01000085.1:2434-18642 GCA_003491845.1 Porticoccaceae bacterium
TGTAGTTGTAATAAGATACATAAAAAATGTTTTATAAAGCACAGAAGAGATACTGGAGGACAGATTTTTGTCAGGCAACAGTGCAGCTGTGCCACTAACATTAGCGGATCTTGTGGAGTTAGACGTGGTTTGATTTTTTGTATTTTATAAAGGATAGAAAGGACGATCGATGGATGAGAACAAATTGTCGTGGTATTTAGCACATCATACAGAGCAGTCTTGTGCTTTGCATATAGAGGTTGGTAAGCAGCAGTGTCATTTGCTGAACAGACAATTACAATTGGTGCAAAGTTTTACTGTCTCTACGGCTAAAAATGGTATTAGTAATCAACGTAATAGTAACGGTACTCCCAGCGGGCTCCTTTCAATTGCTGAGCGTATAGGTAATGAACAACCTTTGGGGATGCGCTTTATTGGCAGAGTGCCAACCGGAGAGATTGTGGTGCCTGAGGTGGATGTGCCAGCAAACCCGATGGTTGGGGATTATATTCTTACTAGAATTCTTAGGCTCACTGGTCTAGAGCCAGGCATAAATCTGGGTGGTGATGTTGATACTTACGATAGGTACATTTACTTCCATGGAACCAATGAGGAATACCTCATTGGTTCACCGGTGTCACACGGCTGTATCCGAATGAGAAACGACGACATTCTATCGTTATTTTCTCTTGTCAACTGCGGTACCCCAGTACTGATCAGTAATTAGGCATGTTAAACATGCAATGCGTTGCTTTAAAATTGACGTTTTAAGGCAAGACTAAACCCTCTGCCTTCGCCAACAAAATACCGATAGCTGCCAAAGGCGTAATCGGCACGATCAGCAATATGTCGATCAGTGATATTGGTCACCTGCGCAGAGAGCTCCCAGTCACCATAGCTATGTTGTCCACGCAGGTTGAAAGTATTATGACCAGCATACTCGTGTGCGTTTTGCGGGTCTAGGTAATAGTTGCCCAAATAAACCCACTCTAACTCCATCTGGGTATTCTCAGATGGCTGGTAATTAAGATGAGCGCTTCCCTGCCAGCGCGGCGCAGTATCTACATCGTTTCCTTTGATGTTTGTACCGCCATACAATCTGGTGTACTGATATTCATGTTTTGCCCAAGCACCAGCAGTAGCAATCTGCCAATTTTCAGACAACTGATAGCCCAGTTGCCACTCAATGCCTTGGTGACGTGTTTTACCATCGTTTACCACAAAACTATCTGAGTCTTTAACAATTACTTGCTCTTTCTTCATCAAATAGATGGACAGCTGCGCTGTCAAATTCTGCACTTGATAGCGAAGGCCAGATTCAATGCTGTCCAATTTTTCCGGTTGAATTACGGCAATAGACTGCTCTTTTTGCAGACGATAAAGTTCGTTTATTTGCGGAGCTCTAAACGCATTAGCAGCACGGATGTAGGCGTTGAGCGTTGCACTAAGAGTGTAGAGTAGGCCTATCTGGACGTTTACATTGTCGGTGGTGTCGGATCGATCTGTAGGTCTGAAGTAGCGGCAGCTGCCACTACTTGAATTACATGCACGGCCATCATCTCGACTACTGCCGCTTATCATGTTGTTTTTGTAGTCATAATTGAGCGACTCATAACGAAGTCCAACGTCCACTGTCATTTTGTCCGAGACTTGCCACTCAGAGTTTGCAAACAGGGCATACTGACGACTTTTGACATCAAAATCATAATGCTGACCTTGGAACCGAACGTTGTCTGCAACACCCAAGATGTTTTCTTGAAATTCTTTTACCCACATGTCGGCCCATTCAACGTCAACACCCACCCAAAGCGTTTTAACATCGTCTTTTATTTGATAACTGGTCTGAATGCCAGCGCTAGTTTGACCATTTTTTTCCTCGGCTTGGCCGGGCAGATAATGTTGCAAAAATGTCATAGAGCTACGCCGGACATAGGGGTTAATTTGCCACTGGTATGAGTCCGTAGAACTACCGATAAAACGTGTTGATAAACGCACAGCGGAACCATCTCGATAGGCCTCAGGATTAGGGTTAGTCTTCCAGATTGCATCGTCTTTGTAGGCGTTTCGACCTTTTATGTACCCAGAGGTCTCCTGATTTAGGTTGACGGCAGTTAGGTAGGTTTTGGCTGACAGAAGGTTATCTGACCAGTCGTGAGTAACAGAAATTTTCTGTTGATCAAAACCAGAATCATCCTTAAATCCACCGTCCGACACGCCATTTGCAGCTACTTGCAAGGCATGAGTATCCTGGTTTCCTTTCCAGCCAAGTTTTATACGACGGTACTGGTTACTGCCGAGCTGAAGGGAAACATTGTTAGTGCTGATATTTGGCGAAATAATATTAATCACGCCATGCATAGCATTGGATCCGTAAAACACCGTTCCTGGCCCTCGCCAAACTTCCAGACCTGCAGCCTGTTCTGTATTGACTTCAAACAATTGGTTAACATTGCACATTCCAGTTGGCCTTATGGGTAGGCCGTCTTCGGTTGTTAGTATTTCGGCGCAGCTGCCAGCCCCTGTAAATACTGGCGAACGCACTGAAGCCAACAGTTCTTGCCCATTACCTCTGCTTAGCCAAACCCCCGGCAGACGTGCAGTCATTTGGCTTATATGAGCATGGGCAGTACGCTGTATTTCTTCTTTGCTAACTTTGCCAACCGAGCCAATGAGGCTGTCGAATTGCTGCTGTGATCTTCGCCCGGTAACCACAATAGTTTCAAGAGCTAATGATTTTTCTATTGATATCTCAGACATCTGGTCCAAAGACGAATTGTCTGCGATTGAATGATTGGTGAAAATTAGTAGGGGCGCAACATAGAGGACGGCCGCGATTGATATGGTTTTGCGTCTGCGTTGGCGAGGCATAAAATATCCTTGAGGTTGAAACGAAAAAGGGCGTAAGTGTAATCATCTAGCATGTAAAGTAAATAGAAAACGATTAATAGAGCTGGTTATCAGCCAAAGGAACCTCTAAAAGATTAGAGGCGGTTTTGTCTGGACCGCCAATCATTTCGTCATAGGCGCTGGTATGCCTTAATACGGTTTGCTGAGCTTTGAGAGGGCGAAGGAGTTTCTGCAATTCAATAATATTAACTGATCGGAGCAGCTTGTTTTTTTCATCGGTGAGGTAGTGTTCTTCACTATCTATAATAACCGACACCTGATACAGGCTTAAATCAATCGAGTGATAAATAAGTTTGTCGACACTAAAATACTTTATTGCTTTGGATAATTGCATGGCTACGGTTTACTTGTGGTTAAGAATAGACACTAATACGACTTCAGAGATTACAGGGATCATGCTAACGGTGACTCTATTAGTGGTTATTTACTTTTTGCTGTTAGTTAGCTTTACCTAAAAATGACCTTATGCTTGGTTGATTGCGTCACAAATTAGTTTGTGTCAGCATACTAATTGATAGCAATTCTAAAAGTAACTAAAAAAGCTATTGTAGAGGCACCATACAAGTAAATATAAAAGTAATGAGGGTGCATAATCAAGTTTATTAGCAGCCGCTAGTGACGCTGACTAAATTAATCAAAATGTTTTTTGGGGGACATTTTATGATAGCGGGCAAAAAAATAACTTTGGCAGTGGTTTTGGGCTTTTGCCTGACAGGCTGTTCAGATAGCAAGCCATTAGTAATTGCAGATAGTATTTATTTAAATGGAACCGTAATTACTATGGATGCAAATGAGACAGTCACTGAGGCGATTGCTGTAAAGAATGGAAAGATTCTTGCTGTGGGTTCTGCTGTTTCGCTAACAAAGTTGACTGGCAATGAGACTAAAACTATTGACTTAAAAGGCAAGACCCTGATTCCAGGTTTTGTCGATGGACACAGTCACCTGTCCGGTGTCGCTATTCAAGCTGTTACAGCAAATCTTCTGCCGCCACCTGATGGGCCTGCACATAATATTGCGTCTCTCCAAGAGACCTTACGCACATTTATTGCCAGCTCTGACTTGGTGAAAAATAATGCTATGGTTATTGGTTTCAATTACGATGATTCGCAACTTGAAGAGGGTAGACACCCCAATCGTCATGATCTAGATGCGGTATCTACAGAGATGCCAATAATGATCACTCACCAATCTGGACATTTGGGTGTTTATAACACTAGAGCACTGGAACTATTTGGCATAACGGCACAATCTAAAGACCCCGCTGGTGGAATCATTGTACGTGAAGATAACAGTCGAATTCCTAGCGGTGTTTTAGAAGAAAATGCGCATTTCGCATACCTTTATAAGAGCGTTCGATTGTTTCTACCAAATGCGGGCGCTGAGATAATGCGGGCCGCCGAGCAACAATATCTGTCCAATGGTTTTACAACAATTCAGGACGGTAAGACTGATCCGGTAAGTCTTGCTTTGATTGCTCAGCATGCAGCGAGCGGTGGATTTAAAGCCGATGTTGTTGTTTATCCTGATATTGCCAGTATGACTGACTATTCGATTCTAAACGGTCCAATGCACACATTGGATTATGCCGATAATTTAAGAATCGGTGGAGTTAAATTAACGTTTGATGGATCCCCGCAAGGAAAAACAGCTTGGTTTACCAAACCCTACTTGGTGCCGCCAGCTGGACAGGATTCAAACTATGCTGGGTATCCTGCATTTAGTGATGCGGACGCATTAAAGTGGTATTTATTAGCCTATGAAAATAATTGGCAAATTTTGACTCATACTAACGGCGATGCAGCTATTGACCAATTAATTGCGATTGCTGGTCAGGCTCAGTTAGCTCTGCCACAGAAAGATCGGCGCACGGTGATGATACATGGTCAATTTCTACGGCAAGACCAGATTAAAAAATTAAAAAAGTTAGGAATTTTTCCAGCCCTTTATCCGATGCATACGTTCTATTGGGGAGATTGGCATAGAGATTCTGTGGCCGGCGCCGAGCGAGCTAATAATATTTCTCCCACAGGCTGGTTATTAAAGGAGGATATTAAGTTTTCCATCCACTCAGACGCCCCCGTTACCTTTCCCAATTCTATGCGGATTTTAGATAGTGCGGTTAATCGTACCACTCGGACTGGCGCCGTTTTGGGCAGGTATCATAGGCTTGATCCTATGGATGCCCTCAAAGCTATGACAATTTGGCCTGCCTATCAGCACTTTGAAGAGTCAACAAAGGGCTCTCTTGAAGTAGGTAAACTCGCTGATATGGTTATTCTAGACAAAAATCCACTCACTATCGAACCTAGTGAGATTGTCAATATTAATGTTTTGGAGACTATCAAAGAGGGTTCTTCTGTATTTGTAAAAACTCAATGATGAGACGTTTACACTAAATTGAGAATTTAACCACCGGGCTAAATAGAGAAAAAATAAAGGCCTAGATAGTTCATTAGAGTGGAGCCCTAGACTAAAAAAATTTGGCGTATATACAGCTTATTTTTCTATAACTATTCGATCTAGTAATTGAATAAAAATACCCGTTAAATACTTACATGTTGTGCTATTTTATCAAGAAAAAAAGCGCTAAGAGGAGTGATAAGCATGCCAGTAAGTAATAGTGCGTTTGCCGCTAAGGCTGCTAGTGATAATGTGTTTAAAGTAGTCGAAGAAGTAAAAAGTATCAAGGTATTAGCCGGTACCACGACGCTGCTTGAATTACCGCACCTGTGGTTGAGAGACAGTTGCACCTGTAATGAGTGCCGAGTCAGTAAAACGCAAGAAAAGGCGTTTATTTTAAGTGAGGTGCCCGCTGATATTTGCCCTATTGATGTCAGTCTGGTTGGACAGGTGCTCTCAGTGGAATGGCCTGATAGACACCAAACCCAGTTTTGTCTTGAGGATGTTCTTGGGCTTTCTTTACCCCGTACTGAAGGATCTTTAGTATGGTCTGAGATGTTTCAACCCTCTTATTTTGATTGGTCATCATTTCTAACTGACGATACTACTGCCCGGAGCCTATTTAAAACATTTTTGGACTATGGAGTGGTAGTTATTAGTGGTGCACCGCAGGATCCTGACGCCCTTGAATTGTTAGCGCCTCGGTTAGGCCCGATTCGAGAGGTTCTGTTTGAGCGTATCCATAATGTTTGTGTCGATACACATGTTTACAACGTCGCTCATACACCTATGGCATTACCTCCACATAATGACTTTGCTAGTTATACTTTCCCTCCCAGTGTTCAGGCTTTGCACATGCTGCACAATGAGGCGCAGGGAGGGAAGTCAATTATTGTTGATGCATGGGCCATCGCTGAGTCGATTCGCGCAGAGAGGCCAGACTATTTTGCTATCCTATGTCAATTTTCTGTACCGTTCAGAGAATTTGATGTAACGACTGAAACGTATACAGAAGCACCTATTATTCACCTTGATGTAGATGGGTGTATTACGAATGTACGTTTCTCCAACCAATTGATGCAGACAATAGATCCACGTCGATCTGATGTAGACAAATTTTATGATGCGTATCATTACTTGTGTTGCCGTATTACTGATGAGGCTAATCGGGTTACTTTTCGGCTTGAGGGTGGTCATGTTCTGTTAGTTGCTGCCCACCGCGTTCTGCATGCGAGAGAGGCATTCGTCGCCAGTGGAATACGTCATCTTCAAGACGCCTATTATGAGCTAGACAACATTGCTAACAACTTTTATTTATTAAATACTACCGAGGCTAATGATGTCTAAAAAAGTAGCTTTTACTGCGATGGAACATGCGACCCGTTGCGACTATGATTTAGTTTTTGAGCATGATGCAGAAAATATTCAAGGCCAAGCTGATCGTGTGATTGAATGGCTAAAAAGTATGGGTGGTGATTCACCTTACAAAATAAGTCGTTTAGATCACTGTTTGCAGACGGCAACCAGAGCAGCAAGAGATGGAGCAGACGAGGAAACGGTAATTTGCGCACTATTACACGACATTGGCGATGTAATTTGCCCGGCAAATCACTCTCAAGCGGCGGCCGCTCTCTTGAGGCCCTATGTCAGCGAAAAGAACTATTGGGTAGTGCTTCATCATGGGCTTTTTCAGGGTTATTATTGGATGCATCACTATGACCAGGATCGTCGCACTAGGGATCAACATAGCAACAGTCCTTATTACCAAGCTTGTATTGATTTTTGTGCCAACTGGGATCAAGCTTCTTTTGACCCTGACTACGACAGTTTGCCACTTGCGCATTTTGAACCGATGGTGCATCGATTGTTCGCGCGACAGGCCGACTCGTACGTATAGAAAGACAATTTTAACACTCCATCCTGTATCAGAACTTTTTTGATCGCTCGGTGGCATTCCAAAAGGAAGGACTAACTTGGCGAATAACGATACAGGCCAGAAATTGGCTGGGGCCAATCCTAGTAAGCAATTTATGCTCAGTCAGCTGCGTGGGTTTCTTCGACCCTACCGCGCTCAGATCATGGTTTTTGTGGTGGCATTGCTCATTGCTGCCGCGGTCACCCTGTCTATTGGGCAGGGATTGCGACTCATGATTGATCATGGATTTGTCGGCCGCTCACTTGACAATTTGACTCTAGCGATTTTCGTGGTCATGGCCATGGCGGTGGTTATGGCTGTGGCTACCTCTGTCCGTTTTTACATGATTTCTTGGCTTGGTGAGAGAGTCAGTGCTGATATTCGCTCGGCGGTCTTTAACCACATAATCGAGCTTCATCCAGCATTTTTTGAGACTAATCGTAGTGGCGATATCATGTCTCGTTTGACTGCCGACACAACACTGTTGCAGTCCATTATTGGCTCGTCGTTGTCCATTGCGTTGCGCAGTGCCATCAGCTCCAGTGGCGCGCTGATTATGCTATTTGTGACTAATGCCGCTCTCTCATTGATCGTAATTTTCACCTTACCGCTGGTTTTAATACCCATATTATACTTTGGTCGCAAGGTTCGTACGCTGTCGCGGCAGAGTCAGGATTCGGTGGCCAGTGTCGGGTCTTATGCTGGAGAGGTGATTCAACACATCAAAACGGTTCAGAGCTTCACTCAAGAGCCATTGGAGAGGAAAGCTTTTTCTTCCGAGGTTGAGCGTGCCTTTGGTGTGGCGAAAAAACGTATCGCTCAGCGATCAGCATTGACAGTAATGGTCATTTTGGCAGTTTTTAGTGCACTCAGTGCCATGCTATGGNNTCATTACGATCAAAATCGCTTAGAACGCGATAAATTAATCGATAGTCCATTTTACCAAGCCTGCGTGGATTTTTGTGCCGATTGGGATCAAAAATCGTTCGATCCAGATTATCCGACGTTAGCTCTAGAGTATTTTATACCTATGATAGAGCGTGTATTTGCGCGCCAGCCAGCATCTTTTGTTTAATTTTATTGATCCACTTTGCCAATGAATAGTGTAAAGTCCCAAAAAGCCCATGGGTAGATCTTAAAAAACGATTGGGACGCGTCATTAATTATTTAAGGGCTATATTTTGCCAACGTCTAAACTCTCTGTTGTGGCTCCGCTTGCGGGGTTCTTACGCCCTTATACTCTGCAAATTGGATTCTTTTTAACTGCTCTTTTGGTGACAGCCGGAATTACACTGTCTATCGGACAAGGCTTAAAGTTAATTATTGATCAAGGTTTTGTTGGTCAATCAATTGAGCGACTCAATTTGGCGGTTTTATTTATTATGGGGGCAGCGGTTATTATGGCCGTTGGGACTTACACTCGATTTTATTTGATATCCTGGTTAGGGGAGCGGGTGAGTGCCGACATTCGCTCTTCTGTTTTTAACCATGTGGTGAGTTTGCATCCGGCTTTTTTTGAAACAAACCGCAGTGGCGACATCATGTCCCGATTGACCTCTGACACTACCTTACTGCAGTCAATTATTGGCTCCTCTTTGTCCATCGCTTTGCGCAGTGCCATCAGTTCAACTGGCGCGTTGATTATGCTTTTCGTGACAAATGCAATGTTATCATTGATTGTCATTTTTACACTGCCGCTGATTTTGCTACCGATTCTTTTTTTTGGTCGCAATGTTCGTAATTTATCTCGCCAAAGCCAAGATTCAGTGGCCAGCGTCGGCAGTTATGCCGGTGAAGTCATTCAACATATTAAAACGGTGCAAAGCTTTACGCAGGAGGGCTTGGAAAAAAGAGCTTTTGGTGATGAGGTTGAGCGCGCATTTGATGTGGCAAAAAAACGAATTGCACAGCGTGCTGTATTAACTGCCATTGTTATTTTGGCAATCTTTGGGGCACTAAGTGCGATGCTTTGGTTTGGAGGTAGAGATGTGATCGCTGGAGAAATGACTGGGGGTGATCTTGGCGCTTTTATTTTCTATGCGACGCTGCTGGCCTTGGGGGTTGCGTCCTTATCCGAAGTCTACGGTGAAGTACAGCGTGCTGCTGGTGCAACAGAGCGCTTAATGGAGCTACTTTATGCCCCCAAGGAGATTGTCACCCACAGCCCGATCATGACAAAAGTCCAGGATTTACCTGCCGTTTTAACCTTCAAAAATGTCAGCTTCAGTTATCCTTCTCGTCCAGATGAGCGAGCTTTAGATGAATTCTCATTAGCTATTCCTGAAGGCAAGGTTGTTGCTTTGGTGGGGCCTTCTGGCGCTGGTAAATCGACGCTTTTCTCATTGATCCAACGATTTTATGATCCTCAGTTAGGATTACTTACGTTTGGTAATCACGATATCAAAACACTTGATTTAATGCATTTGCGCCGGCAAATTGGTGTGGTTGAGCAGCAGCCCACCTTATTTACTGGTGATGTTATGTATAACATTCGCTATGGCCGTTCAGATGCGAATGATGAAGAGGTCATTGCGGCAGCTAAAGCTGCCCATGCCGATGACTTTATTTGTCGTTTACCAGAGGGCTATAAAAGCAACTTGGGTGAGCAGGGTGTACGTTTGTCTGGCGGCCAACGTCAACGCATCGCTATTGCGAGAGCGTTGCTTAAAAATCCTAGAATACTGCTATTGGACGAGGCTACTAGCGCTCTTGACGCTGAAAGCGAGCAAAAAGTTCAGTGGGCCTTGGATAAGCTCATGAGAGGCAGAACCACCATCATTATTGCCCATCGCTTAGCCACTATTTTACATGCCGATCAAATTGTTGTAATGGATAGCGGGCGGCAGGTTGCTGCAGGTAGTCATCGCGAGCTGTTAACTACCAATGCCATGTATGCGAGGTTAGCGGCACTACAATTTTCAGCAGATGCCGCTATTGATGATCCTGCTGATTAACGTTTGATTCTTTCTGCGGGTATCCAAGGGAAATCACAGGCAATTGCCGCTAAGTCTGCGCTAGGAGATCGCACAATCAATAGGGTGTGTAGAGCAGATAAATGCGCCGGTACATTCGCAAAGCCAATGTTTTTGCCTAACCGCGGTGAATAGATACAGCGTGAGACATAACCAATTTCTTGCTCGTCTTTGATAATTGGCCAGAGATGCTCTGGTGCTGCGGTGATAGGAGCGCCGTCAATTTCAATGCCGATTAATTTCCGTGCAGGACCATCTTGCTTTATCTTTTTTAAGGCTTCTTTACCGATAAAGTCCACGTCTTGATCAACATCCACTAAACGATCTAGACCAATAGTGTAAGGCGAGTCATCTCGACTAATATCAGACACGTAGGATAGCAGGCCTCCTTCAATACTGCGGATAGTGTTGGGTGCTGCTGGTGCGATATTAAATTGTTGTCCAGCTGCTCGAACTAAGGCCCATAACTCATTGCCCCGTTTACCATCGCGTAGGTATAGTTCGTAACTTATCTCGCCGCTCCAGCCAGTGCGACCAATGACTAACGGTATACCATTTAAAGACGTCTCTCGAGCCCGATAGAATCGCAGATCATTGTGTTCTCCCGTAAATAGCGCGTCTATTAAATCCGGTGCTTTTGGACCTCCAATTTGTAACGGAGATACGTCAGGTTCGAAAATGTTGACGTCAAGACCAGCATTTATCGCGACACCCTGAATCCAAAGCAAAACGTCACCATCTCCCGGCGAGATCCAAAATTGGTCTGGTTTGAGTCTTAATAGAACCGCATCGTTAATGATACCGCCTTTATGGTCGGTTAGGATAATGTATAGACAATGACCTATGGCACATTTTTCTAAATTTCTGGGTGTTAACAGGCGAATGAACTCGTAGGCATCAGGTCCATTAATTTCTATTTGACGTTCTACCGATACATCCCACATAGTCACATCGTTGACCAAACTAGTGTATTCTGCTTCGGTGCCTGCATATGAAGTAGGCATGTACATGTGGTTGTAAACAGAAAACGATTTTGCTCCATCTTCGCGTGTCGAATCAAAGAACGGAGATTTTCTTACCCGAGCACCAAATGAAATGGTGGCAGCCTTATTATCTGTCATGACTAATACCCTTCTGTAACGCCAAATTTTTTTGAATTCTAATACCAAAATATCCGTTGAGTAAATCAAAATATTATTTTTTCTTCGAGTTGTTTTATTGCGATATATAGTGTTCTAAAAACGACCTATAAATGCCCAAGTTATGGTTGCTTGATGAGCTGTGATTGCTCTTATTAAGGTAAGTTTTTAGATAATTAAATGATTGATTAAGATTTTATAGTCTGGTGAACTATGGGTGTGATCGGACAATCGTCAGAGCGCGTAAAACTAGCAGTACCAATGAGATTCCCAGATAGCCATAATAACGATAAAAAGGGGTGCTAATGATGCGTTGGGTCTTGGTGATTTTTATAAGCTTAACCGCAGCCTGTGCGGATTTTGATTTGCTAACTAATAATATTGAGTCCAATAATGCTCTAAGAGTTGAGACCTCTAGTGGCGTTGTTGGTGGTCAAGTTAGCGCCCTGGTGAATAACGTGGTTACTTGGGAGGATATTCCATTTGCACAGCCTCCAACGGGGGATTTGCGGTGGCGTTCACCGCGACCTTTTGATGCGCCTAATCGCATCATTCAGCCCAGACAAGACACCAGTTGTGTTCAAAAGGCCAGTGACTTTGCCGGTGCTCCCGGGGAGGGAATTGTCGGTACTGAAGATTGTTTATACTTAGATATTAAAGCTCCTAAAGATTATTTGACCACGCAATATCCAGTGATGTTTTGGATACACGGTGGAGGTAACACATCTGGCCTGAAAGACTACTATGACTATAGTAAGTTGGCAGATACTCAGAAAGTAGTAGTTGTAACTACCAACTACCGGCTCGGGGCTCTAGGATGGTTTGCTCATCCGGCTATTCAGGGCGGCCAGACGGGACTAGACAAAGCGGCCAATTTCGGAACCTTAGATATTATTGAATCACTAAAGTGGGTCCGGAATAATATTAGCCAGTTTGGCGGTGATCCCTCCAATGTCACTATTTTTGGGGAGTCCGCGGGAGCGCATAATGTGTTTGCTTTAATGGCTTCGCCCCTGGCCGAAGGGCTCTTTCACAAAGCTATTTCGCAATCGGGCTATACCACTAGTGACTCTTTAGAGGACGGTTACAATAAGGATGGTAATAATCCTCTTATCGATAGAGGTTCTTGGCAAATTATTACAGCGCTCAAAGGTGCTGGTCTGATTGGAGATGAAGCTGAGTCATTGCGAGCTGACTTAAAACAATTGGATGCCCGTGCTCTTGTCGGCTTTTACGATAAAAAGGAAGGTCTAGGAACTATTCCTCTCACCATGCGCGATGGCATCGTTATTCCTGCGTCGGGACTCATAGGCGCCCTTGGTGATGAGGAGTATGCTAAAAATATACCAGTGATGGCTGGTGCGACCAAAGATGAGGTGGCTCTTTGGCACGGACTACATCGCTATTTTATGGATACTAATTATCGATTTACCAAGCTATTGCCACCAATAATAACGGTGAAAAACCAAGCTCTTTTTGATCTTTGGGTTCGAATTCGCTCTCACGCATGGAAGTTGCGCGGCGTGGATCAACCTCTTCAGGCACTTGAGGAGGCTGGATATTCAGACTTGTATGCATACCGGTTTGATTGGGATCATCAAAAAAGCTCAATATTTGCTGATTTCCCGAATATTCTTGGTGCTGCTCACGGCACGGACATAGCGTTTGTAACTGGAGACTACAAGTACGGACCTATAGCATCGTATATGTATCCTGAGGGTTCTGAACGCGAGCAAATGGAGCGGACTATGATGAATGCATGGGGTAGTTTTGCTCGCAATGGCGATCCTGATGTAGTCTTGCCTTTAACTTGGACTCGATTTACCACACAGAATCCTGCTTACCTGCACTTGGACAAGGACGAATTGTTGAAGATGGACACCGAGCTTTATTCTCTTCAAAGCTTGCTTGATTCTATCAGCATTGACACCATTCCCTCCGATCTTGAGAAATGCTTGATTGTTTGGGAGTCACTTGTCAATGTTGGAGATCCTGATATTGTTGCGTTTAACCAATGGAATGAATCGGCTTGTAGGGATATTGACATCAGGAGAAAACAGCAAGATATTAATGAAGCTCTTCGGGTTGAGTTTGGAAGCATTAGTGTCATGTAACAGACAGTAGTGTTTCTTAGTTCTCTGTATCATGCGAGTAGATCTTAGCCGTTTGATACTAATATTAATATGGAATTTCAGTGGCTATTAGTTGTTATATTAAATCTATAGTGTGTCGGATTGCGTGCAGAACTCGTTAGGCTACTCACCGAAGCTATGTGTGTCTGCAAGGTCACTGGACCAGTCTTTTTTCTCTCAACAGAAGCGAAACCTATGTAATGACTATTAAAATTATGAATTTATCTGAGCGTCTTGGTACCCTACTTGTAGCTCGTAATGCAACAGTCACAACGGCCGAGTCGTGTACGGGCGGTGGCGTGGCTAGTGCTATCACTGATGTTGCCGGTAGTTCAAAATGGTTTCATACTGGTTTTATCACCTATGCTAACCATTCAAAACACCAAATCCTTGGTGTGTCTGGGGATCTTTTAGCGAGTCGCGGTGCGGTATGTGAAGAGGTTGTCATAGCTATGGTAGAAGGAGCTGCAGGAACTGCCAAGGCAGATTTCGCGGTCGCTATTAGTGGCATTGCAGGACCTACCGGTGGTAGTGCGGGTAAGCCTATAGGGACAGTCTGGTTTGCGTGGTTAGGTCCACAGGGTGTTAAGACTAAAAAGCACTTGTTAACAGGAGATCGAGCTATGGTTAGGGCGCAATCAATAGAAATTTCTCTGCAAGAAATGTTGCATCACATTGAAGAATGCACTACTGTACACCCATACAGTAAATAGAAAGCTAATGGTTATTAACACCAGATGGCCCTACAGATAGCGAGGAGTAAATAATGGACGCCAATAAAACAAAGGCTTTAGAAGCCGCTTTAGGTCAAATTGAACGCCAATTTGGCAAGGGTACAGTGATGCGAATGGGTGATAACGCTCGGCAATCTGTTCCTGCTATCTCCACTGGATCCCTTGGTTTAGACATAGCGCTCGGTATTGGCGGACTTCCTAAAGGGCGTGTAGTTGAAATTTATGGTCCAGAATCCTCGGGTAAAACGACCCTTACCTTACAGGTTATTGCGGAAGCGCAAAAAGCTGGGGGTACCTGCGCTTTTATTGATGCGGAGCATGCTCTTGATCCCGTGTATGCGGAAAAGCTTGGGGTGGTAATAGATGATCTTATTGTGTCTCAACCCGACACTGGAGAACAGGCCCTTGAAGTTACAGATATGTTGGTTCGCTCTGGTGCTTGCGATGTTTTGGTGGTTGACTCGGTTGCTGCGTTGACACCGCGGGCTGAGATCGAGGGTGAGATGGGCGACCATCACGTGGGACTGCAGGCTCGTCTAATGTCACAAGCTTTGCGTAAACTCACTGGTAATATTAAAACCGCCAATTGCCTGGTTATTTTTATCAATCAAATCCGCATGAAGATTGGCGTCATGTTTGGTAACCCAGAGACCACAACCGGTGGTAATGCATTAAAGTTTTATTCATCGGTACGTTTGGACATCAGACGAATTGGGGCAGTTAAAGATGGGGATGAAATTGTCGGTAATGAAACTCGAGTCAAAGTGGTTAAAAATAAGGTTGCTCCACCCTTTAAGCAAACTGAATTTCAAATACTATATGGAAGGGGTATAAACCGTAACGGTGAGCTAGTTGACTTAGGAGTCAAACATGGACTTGTTGACAAATCTGGCGCTTGGTACGCCTATAAAGGAAATAAAATAGGTCAAGGCAAAGCTAATGTTGGTATATACCTGACTGAGAATCCAGAGATAGCTGCTGAAATAGAGCAAAAAATTAGAGCAAAAGAGTTGTCAGCTGAAGATCCGCAAAAGAGTGAGAAAAGTGGTAATAAGGCTGACTAAGTTGCATTGCTCTCAGGTTTGATTCGATTTATAAGCGTCCATTGGGCGCTTTTTCTATAATTGATCAGTCAAAAAGGTAATTCATATGAGCGATAGCAGTATTGTTTCCGCGGCGAAAATCAGAGGTCATGCTATGGATCTACTCACTGGACGAGAATTCTCGCGTGGTGAGTTACAGCAAAAATTAAATAAAAAGTTTGACCATCATTCACAGATTCCTGATGTAATAGATCGATTAATAACCGATGGGCTACAAAGTGATGAGCGATATGTCGGTGCATTCGTTCGGTCTCGAGTAATGCGCGGGCAGGGCCTTGCGCGTATCCGAATGGAAATAAAAAACAAAGGTATTGATCTGTTTATGTTCGACCACATTATTAAAGAGCAAGATGTAGATTGGTTTGAGCTTGCGCGTGATGTGGCTTTTCGAAAATACGGAGAGATTGAAGCGGTTGATCAAAAAGCTAAGTCTAAAAGGATGCGCTTTTTACAATATCGCGGATTCACGTTCGACCAGATAAATTTTGCTTTGAATGTCGAGTGACATATTAAAGAAAATTTTCAATATAAATACAAAGGGTTTCTTTAACAAGCCGCTGGTTGTTACTAGCATTAAACTGTGCAGCGCCTCCGGTTTAGGCATTGATTTGCAGAACTATATTACTAGGATGCTGGTATGCCCCAAAGAGCCCCACCAATGTACTGCTATTATAAACTGGCTGCTGACCAGGGCACATTGATCCGAGTAGCTGTTATTTTGTTGCAACTTCTAGCTAATTGATATATCCGTTAAAGGTCTCAACGAGTGCTTGCGAAATCCAACTTTCTCCCTTAGCGTTGAGTATAAATCCGCAATGGCCGCCATGTTTTTGGCGATTAATAATCAGGTTTTTACAGGGCTTGATTTTATCAAGATCCTCTATGGGTAAAATAGGATCGTCCTCTGATGCTATAAGGTGAGCG
>DNBN01000085.1:18902-19786 GCA_003491845.1 Porticoccaceae bacterium
GAACAGCCAGCGTTTCCAGTCTATTTTCGATTAGCCCATACGCTGAAAAATAGCTTTTGGCATCAGAAAATGGTGTAAATTTAGGAATAAAGGTTCTATTTATATCCTCTAGCGTCTTTAGGTTTTTCATGTCCGGACCAAAGTTCAACTCAGGAAAGTGAGTGAGTTTCTTTTTCAGAGATGCGGTCCAGCGACGGAAAAAATACTTTTCATAAATAAACAAAGTATTATTCATTGTAGTCATAGCACTATTGGGATCTATGGGTGGGCATACAGCTACAGCAGCTACAATGCCCAGCTCTTTAGCTCTGTCAGCAGTGATGCGAAGGGTAAAGTTGCCTCCCAGTGAAAACCCGGCTAAAAACGTTTTTGAATATTTACGGTCTTTAGTGAAAACCTTAATGGCATCGCCTACTTCTTCTATCAGCGTAGAGTTAAACACAGCCTTATTTAGGTGGTGACTGTCGCCGTGATCTCTAAGATTAAGTCTTAACACATCAAAACCATTATTCAGTAAGTGATTAGCTGTAGTTACCTGATAAGCAGACTGGCTTGACCCCTCCCAGCCATGAATGAGAATCACAAGTGGATTTTGGTTATCATCTGTCTTGGATGATGCGTTATGCGAAATGGGCTGTCCGTTTGCCAGATCAAATTCTGCGGTGAGTCTTACGCCTTGATCAGTTGTGATTAATATCTGTTGTGACTTTAACCGTTTAGCGATTCTTTTTGCACTGACTTTTCTCGGC
The DNA here is from genome assembly GCA_003491845.1 of Porticoccaceae bacterium. Taxonomy (GTDB): domain Bacteria; phylum Pseudomonadota; class Gammaproteobacteria; order Pseudomonadales; family Porticoccaceae; genus HTCC2207. The sequence goes on from DNBN01000085.1 coordinate 19,652, forward strand.
CCAACGCTATTCATGATACTCTGAATATGAGGATTTCTAAGAAATCTAGGTGGATTGAAATATTGCTTGTTCATTATTGAAGCCCAAGGCCTAGTGATTGAGAAGTCAGCTCGTTAAATGTCAATAATACTGACA
>DNBN01000279.1 GCA_003491845.1 Porticoccaceae bacterium
AAAAAACCATCGCTGCCAACCTCCGGCATCACTCAAAAAGCTAAAAGCAGCACCATAATTGCGTACACTTACTAAGTTAAAGAATGAACTTATAACTTCTCGTTGGCCCAAGTAAAATTCACTTACAATCCATGTTTTTGTCAGCTGGTCTATCACCAAAACGGTCACCGCAATGGCATACCACAGTAGTAAATAAGACTGCCACTGAAATCCGACCTTTGTTACTGATTTCACGCTATTATCAGGCATAAACTCGAACTTCCCCGGCGCCACTGATATTGCCAATGCAACGACCACAAACCTCTGGATGTTCTAGGCTGGTACCCACATCAGAGATATAATGCCAACATCGAATGCATTTTTTTGCCGATGATAAGACTAAATCAACGCGCAGACCGATCAAAGACGACGATGCAACATCGTTAGATGCCGCAATAGGCAGCAATGTTGCTTTCGATGTTATGGTCACAAAGCGTAATTCATCACCCAGCTTAGACAGAGAACTGTAAAGACCAGAATCCGCATATAGGCATATATCAGCGCTCAACGATCCTTTGACGACGCCCTGACTACGTTGCTCTTCAATTACCTTATTAATTGCCTCTTTGGCAGAGAGAATGTTCTGCCAATCATGCTTGCCAATGACTTCATTATCGCCCAGGCGTGCTAGTGGATACCACTGAGCAACAAACACCGATTTACTGCGGTCTCCTGGCAAAAAGCTCCAAATTTCATGGGCAGTAAAACTCAAAATAGGTGCAATCCAACGCACAAATGCTTCGGCAATATCAAATAATGCTGTTTGCGCTGAACGCCTGGCAATACTGTCCTCTGGACAGGTATAAATACGATCCTTGATTATATCCAGGTAAAAACCGCCCATATCTCTGACACAAAAATTGTGTAGCTTTTGATAAATCTGATGAAACTGAAATTGTTCATAATGAGTTACAATTTCGTCCTGAAGTTGCGCAGCACAGTCTACCGCCCAGCGATCAAGAGCGACCATGTCCTGATGCTCAACACGATGAGTATCGGGGTCAAAGCCATCTATGTTAGACAAGAAATAACGTGCAGTATTTCGAATACGGCGATAGGAATCTCCCGCCCGATTTAAAATCTCATCAGACACAGTCATTTCAGCACTAAAATCCGCCGAGGCAACCCACAACCTTAGAACATCTGCGCCTAAATCATTTATTACTTTTTGTGGAGACACCACGTTGCCAATAGACTTGGACATTTTTCTACCATTTTCATCTACGGTAAAACCATGGGTCAAAACTGCCTTATAGGGGGCAGTGCCATTGATCGCAATGGCTGTTTTCAGTGATGACTGGAACCAACCGCGATGTTGATCAGACCCCTCTAGATATAAATCCGCAGGATAACTGAGCTCATCTCTTGCACCTATAACTGAACCATGAGTTACCCCAGAGTCAAACCAGACATCCAAGGTGTCGATTACTTTTTGATAGTCATTAGCATCGGTTCCGATTAATTCTTCCGCATCTAGGGCATACCAGACATCTATACCTTGGGTTTCTACCATGCTGGCAACCTGCTCAATCAACTGAGCAGTATTTGGATGAAGATCACCAGACTGCTTATGCACAAATAAGGTAATGGGTACTCCCCAGGTGCGCTGTCGAGATACACACCAATCAGGACTGTTATCAAGCATGCCTTCAATTCGCGCCTCACCCCAATCAGGATGCCAGCTAACATGCTTTATGGCCTGTTTAGCCTTATCTAACAACCCATTTTTATCCATAGAGATAAACCACTGAGGAGTTGCTCGATAAATTAATGGGGTTTTTGTTCGCCAGCAATGGGCATAGCTATGGATGATTTTTCCAACTGACATCAATCGACTCTGTTCAGTCAGTACATCAATCACATGTTGATCAACCTTATAGACATGCTCTCCCGCGAAAAGGTCAACGTCATCTCTAAAAGTGCCATTGTCCATAATATAATTAAGAGTGCCGATGCCATATTGCTTGGCGACCACAAAATCTTCCATTCCATGATCTGGCGCTGTGTGTACACAGCCAGTACCTGCATCGGTAGTAACATGCTCGCCTAAAAGAACAGGTATATCACGCTCATAAAAGGGGTGCCTAGCAATCACATTCTCAAGTGCAGACCCCTCACAACTAGCTAACACTTTATAGTCGCTAATATCTAGTCGATCCATCACCGATTCAAGTAAAACCTGAGAGCAGATTAAACGCATCGGCTGCGAGTTTTTTGTGCACTGCACCAAGCTATAGTTTAAGTCTGCTCCCACGGAAATAGCCTGACTACTTGGAATTGTCCACGGTGTAGTTGTCCAGATAAGAAGATTGACTGCACCGTCACCGGGTAGTCCAGAAAACGCAGAATCTACTTTAACTAATTCGGCAGTATCACTAACTGAATACGCTACATCGATCGAGAAAGAGGTTTTATCCTGATACTCCACTTCGGCTTCAGCTAATGCTGAGCCACCAACCACGCTCCAAAACACCGGCTTGTAGCCTTTCACTAGATGGCCATTAGCTGCAATTTTGCCTAAGGCTCGAATGATATCTGCCTCAACGCCAAAATCCATTGTTAAATAGGGATTATCCCAGTCACCAAACACGCCAATGCGGACAAAATCTTTGCGCTGCCCCTCAACCTGGCGCAAGGCATAGTCGCGACACTTTTGTCTAAAGGTCGGATAATCCACTTTAGCCCCTGCCTTACCAATCTTCTTTTCGACATTATGCTCTATCGGCAGTCCATGGCAGTCCCAACCTGGGATGTAAGGCGCATCGAACCCACTCATGGTGCGTGACTTGACTACAATATCCTTGAGCACTTTGTTAACCGCATGCCCCAGATGAATATCGCCATTCGCGTAGGGAGGCCCATCGTGCAAAATATACTTTTCACAGCCGGCACGGGCCTGTCTTATCTGCTGATACAGATTACTTTGGTGCCAGTCTTTAAGTATGCCTGGCTCTCTCTGCGCCAAATTAGCACGCATGGGGAAGCCGGTTTTTGGTAGATTTAAGGTGGCCTTATAATCTGTCGTAGAATCGCTCATTATTACCCTTAGTCTAGGTCTTATTTGCCCGGTCAAACCAGGCTCTTATATTGTTAACATCACGGCGAATGTTGTCTACCAAGCTGTCTATGGTAGTAAATTTTACTTCATCGCGAATTTTACATTTAAATTCCACCTCTATGCGTTGTCCGTAGAGATCTCCCTGAAAGTCCAGCAAATGAACTTCAAGAATAGGCTTCACCAAGCCCCCAACCGTGGGCCGTATTCCAACATTCGCCGCACCTTGGTAGGTTTTTTCACCAATTGTTGTCAGAACAGCAAAAACACCAGCGATTGGTGCACTATAACGATTGAGCTGTACGTTAGCAGTTGGAAACCCTAGCTTTCTGCCTAATTGCTGGCCATACACAACCCGCCCTTTTACCGTAAATGGACGCCCCAGCAACTTTTCGGCCTGTTCAAAATCAGAGCGACGAAGCACATCTCGCACAAGCGTGCTGCTAACTCTTTGACCTAAACTCTCTAGAGTTCCAGTGTCTCTAACCTCAAAGTCATGACGTTGCCCGGCCGCCTGTAGCATATTGAAATCGCCACCGCGGTCACAACCAAAACGAAAATCATCACCTACGATCAAATAGCGTGTTGCCAATCCCTTGATTAATACTTGGTCAACAAACTGATCCGCGGTGAGCCTTCTGAGCGCAGGATTGAATTGTAAACAAACAACCTTATCTATGCCTAATATTTGCAATGTCTCAACTTTTTCGCGTAACCGCATTAAACGAGCAGGAGCCTTTTCAGCAGAGAAGAATTCCTGCGGTTGAGGCTCAAAAATCATTACAACTGAGGGTAGACTTAATGATTCTGCCTTTACTTTAACAGCCTGTAAAATAGCCTGATGACCTAAATGCACACCATCGAAAGAACCTATGGTGACCACTGCTCGCTGCTCAGGAGAATGTAGATTATGCAATCCTCTGATAAAGGTCATTTTTGATCCTAATGCGGTCACTTTTAATACCCTCTAATTTAGCGACAGAGTATACCTAGCAACAGCCTGAAAGGTAAGCCAAAGGCCTTCAATGACAAGCAAGAATTCACAAAAATGGTAATTTTATACACTAATTACATCGCTTAAAGATTACGTCCGGTCGCTTTTTCTGGACCACGCAAATCTGACCACCTAAATCCGCTCACAAACAATACCAACACATAGGTACTAAAGCCTGCAAAACAGATACCTACGATACCACCAGATCGCTGCCACCAGAGCCCTTGACGCCAATGTTGCGCATCTAAAACATTATGGTAGTCAGACAACCACACCAACACAATTAACATTATCAAAACCGCTGTTATCAGTCGTACATAAAAGAGAATCCAATTTCCCTGAGGCTGATAAATATCCTTTTTTCGCAAATAAGCAAACAGTAGTAACGCATTAATAAAAGCTGATACTGAGGTTGCTGCGGCCAGTCCAAGATGCCCTAGGCTCCAATAGTAGTGTAAGGGAATAACAAAAAGAATGTTGAGCATCATATTACTCAGCATAGCCACAATACCAATGCGCACTGGGGTACGCATATCCTGACGAGCAAAAAACCCTGGCGCCAAGACTTTAATCAGCATGAACGCGATCAATCCAAAAGAATAGGCACGCAGGCTATAGGATGCCATTTTCATATCGTTTGGAGTCATTACCTCACCATAATAAAATAATGTCACCAAGATAGGCTCAGCTAAGAGCGCCAAAGCAGCAGCAGCCGGCACAGCCACTAAAAGGACCATACGCAGGGCCCAATCCAAAGTGCCTGAATAGTCTTGAGCGGCCTTACTAACGTGATGTCTAGAGAGATTAGGTAAAATAACGGTAGCGATGGCAATTCCAAACACTCCAAGAGGCAGTTCCGCTAAACGGTCTGAGTAATAAAGCCAAGAAACACTGCCTGTGGGCAAAAAAGTCGCTAACATGGTATCTAGCAACAGATTTATTTGACTGACTGAGACCCCAAAAATTGCTGGTCCCATTAGTAGCAGTATTTTTTTTACCCCAGGATCCATCCAATCAACCCTTGGCACCGGAAGCATGTGAATTCGGTATAAGAATGGCAGCTGAAACAAAAACTGGACTATGCCCGCGATTAAAACACCCCAAGCTAGTGCGAAAGCCGGTTGTTCAAACAAGGGCGCGGCAAATACCGCTGCTAGTATTAGGATAAAATTAAGCAAAATTGGCGTGAATGCCGGAACTGCAAAACGATCATAACTATTAAGAATGCCCCCAGCAACGCCAGTCATTGAAATAAACAGCAAATATGGGAAGGTTATACGCAACATTTCACCAGTTGCAGAAAATTTTAAAACATCATTGAGATACCAGCTAGGGGCAAAAATTGCTGCCATAAGTGGCGCCAGTAAAACAATAATGCAAGTAAAGACAAAAAGAGTTAATCCTAGGGTTCCGCTGACACGACTCACTAGAGCGATTACCGCAGCCTTAGACCCCTGTTCACGGTATTCACCTAAAACCGGCACAAAAGCTTGAGCAAAAGCACCCTCAGCAAACAAACGTCTAAAAAAATTTGGGATTTTAAACGCCACAAAAAAAACATCGGCAAAGGCTTCAGCGCCAATTACTCGGGCAAAAATAACATCTCTGGCTAACCCCATCACCCGCGACAGCATGGTGAAGAACCCGACCACACCACTGGATTTGAGTAACCCACTGTCTTTTCTTGGCACAGAGCTCACGAGTACAGTCTCAGAAGGCTGATCAAGATTGGTCTGCTGCGCATCGTCTTGGGTCAAAAAAAATCCTTGTGAAATACCTAGAGTGCTATAGTTTACCCATTGATCAGGCTATGGCCAAGCGAATATACTATTCCCGCGACACTCTATCAGAGGGTCAATTTCTAACCCTTTGTAGCTAAACAACTATAAGGTTATCATTTAGCGACAAAAAAGGGTCACAATTGGCTTGAATGTCATAGCTAAACCCTGTATATTTCCGCGCCTTTAGCGAGTCCATAGTTAGGAGTAAATAAGTTGGCCAATTCAGTACAAGCAAAGAAACGCGCACGCCAAAATGAGAAACGCCGCCAGCATAATGCCAGCCTGCGCTCAATGGTTCGCACCTATCTCAAAAAAGTAGACGCAGCCATCGCCACTGGTGACAAAGCGACTGCTCAAGAAGCCTACAATGTGTCGGTTCCAGTGATCGACCGCATGGCCGACAAGGGTATCATTCATAAGAACAAAGCTGCTCGCCACAAGAGCCGATTAAATGCACAGGTTAAAGCACTCAGCGCTTAATCATTAGCGACTGTTTTTTAAAACCGGCGAAGGCCGGTTTTTTTGTGGTTCTTTGATAGTGTCATTGTTCTCTAGCGACTTAACACCAAATTGTCTCGATGAATTAGTTCGGCATCAACCTTATACCCCAAGATGTCTTTAATTGAGCCAGTACTACAGCCTTGAATTCGAATAGTATCTGCGTAGCTGTAATTAACCAATCCTCGAGCAATTTCAACACCATTTATATCCTTACAGCTGACCAAATCCCCACGCTGGAAATCTCCCGTAGCGCTGGATATACCCACTGGAAGTAAGCTTCGTCCATGCTTGATTAACACGTCAACCGCACCAGCATCGAGAATCAAATCACCACGAACCTGAAGCTGACCTGCTAACCATTGTTTGCGTGCCGCCATCGGTTTTTGATTTGCAGCAAGCAAAGTCCCCTTAGCTTGCCCCTGCGCAAGATCTAACAAAATATTAGTATTTCTACCTCCAGCAATAAGTGTAGAACAGCCTGAGGACGCCGCTAAGCGAGCAGCTTGTAATTTGGTAATCATACCGCCGCGACCTAAGCCGCTGTTGCTCTCTCCGACAAGCTTATCTAAAGAACTGTCTGCAGTTTGTGCCTCGCTTATTAACCGAGCGCTGGCATCTACATCTGGATTTGCACTAAACAAACCATCTTTATCAGTTAAGATAACAAGTAATTCTGCATCGATTAAGTTGGCTACTAAAGCCGCCAGAGTATCATTATCGCCAAATCGAATTTCATCGGTCACTACAGTGTCATTTTCATTGACAATAGGCACGACACCCATCTCTATCAGTCTTTGTAAAACACCGCGAGCGTTGAGGTACCGTTCACGACTAGCTACATCATCATGATCTAAAAGAATCTGCGCAGTAGGTCGATTAAAACGTAAAAAGCTAGATTCGTAGGCCTGTATGAGTCCCATCTGACCTACTGCAGCGGCAGCCTGAAGATCATGAATATTGTCAGGACGTGATGCCCAGCCCAATCTTGACATGCCCTCAGCGATTGCCCCAGAGGACACCAATATGATTTCTTTATCCTGAGCTAACAACTCAGCAATTTGGCTGACCCATGCGTCAATAGACGCATGATCCAAGCCTGCACCATCGTCGGTCAGCAAGGCACTACCGATCTTAATTACCCAGCGTTTAGCGTTCTTTATTTTAGCGCGCTTCAAGCAAAATTACTCCGCATAAACCACTTCAACATCATGATCATCGTCATCTCCCTCGACGTCAAACTGCTGCTGTCGAGCGTGACGTCGTAGCTGTGACAGACCGTCAATTTGTTCACGTGCCTCTGTTTGAATCTGCATGCGTCGCTGCTCTGCACGCTCTAACAACTCAGGCTCAGCCAATTCTTGCTGACGCCCTTCATCAATGTAATCCATTATTGCAGCACAGAGCAATTTAGTACCCTCAGAGGCGAGGCCTGACATACGGAACACTGGTCCAGTCCAACCTAAATCCTCGACCATCTTGTCGCACTGTGTATCAACTTCATCATCAGGCAGTAAATCTATTTTGTTAAGCACCAACCAGCGATCACCTGCTGCCAGTGTCGGACTAAACCGTGACAACTCAGTTTCAATCACTTGCGCATTTTGTGCCGGAGTACTGCCATCAAAAGGCATCATATCCACCAAATGAAGCAATAATCGAGTGCGTGTCAGGTGCTTTAAAAACCGAATACCAAGACCAGCACCCTCAGATGCGCCCTCAATTAGCCCGGGAATGTCCGCAACCACAAAAGATTTATCACCACTCATACCCACCACACCAAGGTTAGGTACTAAGGTAGTGAAAGGATAATCTGCTACTTTTGGGCGCGCCGCAGATACCGAACGTATAAATGTTGATTTACCTGCGTTAGGTAGGCCCAAAAGACCCACATCGGCGAGCACTTTAAGCTCTAACTTGATTTCTCTAACATCGCCCTCCTGCCCAGGAGATGTTTGCCGAGGCGCTCTGTTAGTGCTCGATTTGTATCTTGTGTTACCCAAACCGTGAAATCCACCTTGGGCAACTTTAAGCTGCTGGTCAAGCTCGGTGAGATCTCCCATGATCTCACCAGTTTCATCATCAATAACAGTAGTGCCCACAGGAACCTGAAGTAATAGATCATCACCACCGCGACCAGTACATTCAGCGCTGCTCCCCTGTTGGCCACTCTGCGCTTTATAGTTTCGCGTGTAGCGAAAATCAATCAATGTATTGAG
>DNBN01000303.1 GCA_003491845.1 Porticoccaceae bacterium
TCTTCAGGAGCATCCATAGCCGCCAGACCTAGTTGCTCTACTTTCTTTATCAACGGACCCTGAATATCGTCTGGCAGATCTGCAGAGTTAGCGCGATCTGGAAATTCTTGCTCTAGAGGAATAAGCTCATTATCGACAAATCGTCGCACAGTGTCTTGTATCATCTTAGTTTCATCAGGAAGATTAAAATTCATGTGAATCGCCTATTTTGTAAAATAATCAATATTAGTTTAGTGAGAAGCAGAGGGAACTCAGTCATCCAGTCCTTTAATCTTTTAGATCAGGAGCTTGACGCAGTGGCGGCAGCTCCCAAGGTGTTCTCCAAGGGGCACGAACATAGCGCTTACCATCAACATCATGCACTAAGTTTATGGCGGCCACCTGAGGGTGGTCCATCAGAGCACCAAGGTCCGCGAATTCCACAGCCCATACTTCATATTTCTCAACAATACCCAGAACTTCTTGAGCGGTTAACTGTGTAGTATATTTCTCCCAGATTGGCTTTGTTTCTCTGGCTAAATAGCCCATGCCAAATGTATCCCACCAATTATCTGCATATTCTGGTGTCTGGATTAAATCATCATGCACACCTAAATCCCTGATCATACTGATAAAGTCTTCACGCTTAAGAAGCGGTGATGGGCTCATATAAACCGGTCTATCTTTGGTTTGATAACCATCATGGGGAGCATCGGTTTCATTTGTGCAATAGGAATCTCCTAACCACTCATCAGGATTTGTCATCGCTGCCCATTCATGGCTCCGCAAAAACATCATCGCCCCCAACAGACTTGTTGCAACTCTTTGTCCTAGTCCCGTTTTCTCCCGATAATAAAGTGCTGACAGGATTCCGGTTAATGCAATCGCCCCAGAACATGTAGCAACAATATCTGCTCCAACACGAACAGGTGGCTCCCCTAGGTTACCCAGTAGCCTCAAGTAGCCCGTCATACCCTGAATCACTAACTCGCTAGTCGGCCGGTCCCGAAACGGTCCTTTTTCACCGTATGCACTTAATGCTAGATACACTAATTTCGGATTCTCTTTCGATATGGTGCCATATCCAAACCCATAACCTTCCGCGACTCCTGGACCCCAATCCTCGAGGAATACATCAGCATCTTTCACTAGATCTTTTAGCTGCGCCTGCCCATCTTTTGAAGTCCAATCAATAGTCTTAGAGTCTTTGTTACGATTAAAAGATTCAAATAATGCACTACTTCCTGTTGGCGTTCGGGGAGCTAAGTCACGCGCCCAGTCACCACCTTTTGGCTCTATCTTTATTACTTCAGCACCAGCCTCAGCCAACATTAGACCAACATACGGACCGGTATAACCCTGAGTTGCATCAATAACCTTAAGACCCGCTAAAGGAGCAATAAATTCTTCATCTTGGTTTTGCTTGAAATCAGTCTGCTGATTACCAAAACCAGTATCAATAATATGTTGAGTATCTGACCCAGGCTCCACCAACCAGGGATTGATGACACCCATCGTCTCGCTGAAATCCCAAGGAATAGAGCCTGTAAACATATCTCCTGCATGTTTAGAGTGAAGAGTAGAAATAAACCCATTTTCCACAACTTGCTGATGATGTTGTATTTGCTCAAAGTCCATACTAAAACCGTGAGGGACTCCCTCTCTTTCTAACTGCACTACCCACCAGCGCTTAGGTTTTTGTTTAATTGCCTCTCCTACTATTTCCGCCAGCACTTGTCGATTTTGTACGCGATCAACATTACTCAAAAATCTTGGATCTTTGGTTAAGTCACTATTTCCCAGTACACGACACAACCCTTCCCATTGCGACTGAGTATCACAAGCTATCGCAATATACTCACTATCTAACATTTGGAAGCATTGGTTAGGTGCGCTAGCAGAGGATGCACTACCCAACAGCTCAATTGGCATACCCGCTAACAAAGCTTCGCCAGCACGATTCGTTTGCATTGCAATACCCATTGCAAAATGGCTTGTGTGTAGATGGCATGCCTGACCGAAACGCTCTCGCCCAAGCAATCCCAGTAAAGATAGATTAGCCACTACCACTGCTCCTGCAGGATCCATGTGAACGAATCTCAGCATTTCAGGCGTACCATTTAACTTTCCATTTAGCCCACCAAAACCACTAAAAGCTTGGACATGGGGGTCCAGTGCTGCTTGATCGCGCATAGGACCAACATCTCCCCAACTACTGCTTGAGGTATAAACTAACCCAGGATTTTTTTTACTTAACGCTTGATACCCTAGGCCAATTCGGTCTGAAACACCCGTACGAAAATTCTCAATTAGAATATCCGTTGAGTGCCCGAGTTTTTCGGCAACCTTAAATTGATCAGGCTTCTTGAGGTCTAATTCACTAGATAGCTGGTCGTTATTACTTATTGTGTAGCAGGTCGAAATTCCATTCTGCATTGGGTGTAATCGGCGAATAAACTCTCCCGTTGGACGCTCCACTTTAATCGCATCCGCCCCAAGGTGACTTAGTATTGAAGCAGCCCAAGGCCCAACAATAGAAGTACCAATATTTAATACTTTAACTCCATCTAATGGGCCAACAATATTTTCTTTTTTGCTATTTTTTGACATACGTAAACACCTAGAGTTCCGCCGTGGCTAAGAGCCGCCTGTATTGGCAGCACCTTAATATGCTGTAACAATATCTAAAATACATCTTTTTTGCAAGCGTATGCAAAAATACTTTTTTTTGCTAGTATCTTCTATTATTGGTATTTAAAGCGTATAAAAGGTATATGATTTTGTATTTTCTTATTTAAATGCATGCCCATACATTAAGCTTGAATACAGCCACTAACAT
>DNBN01000012.1 GCA_003491845.1 Porticoccaceae bacterium
CGCCGCATCTGTTGGCGCCACACTGGGTATCGCTTGACCGAAGATTACCTCGTCAGTCGTATTTTTTGCAATGTAACTGGTGTTATAAAACTTACCAGGCACAACCTCCATTGAGCTTTCCTTTGGTGCAAATTGCACTGGAAAGCCTGGGCTCGTTGACGCAAAAAAACTCACACTCACTAAACGCTCTTCATTTACTTGATACTGTTTTTCAGTTTCTACAGTACCTGTCTTTCCATTAAAGCCAGTTATGTCACACAGCACATCATATATTGGCACCATGGCATAAGCAAAAAAGAACATTAAAACAGGGACAGATACTAGCTTTATCCAAAACCCTTTTGTAATTTTTTTTCTCTCCATATTAGCCGTTAAGCACGATGGTCGCTACATACAATCCTATTGCTACAATGGCCACTATGAGTGCAGTTCGTCCTTGGCCTTTGCTCTTCTTCTCAGCCATTAGCTGTGCTGTGACTCAGCCAAAATTTCAGCTCTCGTTGGCGGTTCATCAAAAGTATGATAAGCAACTGGCGCAGCTAAAGTCCACTCTAATCCCTTAGCGCTTCCCCATGGTCTAGCCACTGCTGGCTTACCATTGCGGATACAGTCAACAATAATGTATGTGAACAAAATAAATGAAAGACCAAAAGCAAATGAGCCAATTGATGAAATGAAATTAAAGTCCGCAAATTGCAGCGCATAGTCAGGAATTCGGCGAGGCATACCCGCTAAACCTATAAAGTGTTGAGGGAAGAATGTTACGTTAACAGAAATCATAGCAAGCCAAAAGTGAACTTTTGCTAATCCCTCGTTGTACATCTTTCCGGTCCACTTAGGCAGCCAATAAAAAACTGCCGCTATAATTCCCCACAACGCTCCCGTTACAAGGACGTAGTGAAAGTGCGCAACAACAAAATATGTATCGTGGTACTGAATGTCCGCTGGCGCTATTCCAAGCATAAGTCCTGAGAAACCACCAATCGTAAATAAAAAGACAAAAGAAAGCGCCCACAACATTGGCGTCTCAAATGTCATAGAGCCTTTCCACATTGTAGCAACCCAGTTAAAAACTTTTACCCCAGTAGGAACCGCAATCAACATCGTGGCGTACATAAAGTAGAGCTCTCCAGCAACTGGCATACCAGTAAGAAACATATGGTGAGCCCATACAATGTATGACAAGAATGCAATAGATGCAGTTGCGTAAACCATTGAGGAGTAGCCAAAGAGTGGCTTTCTAGCAAAGGTCGGAATAATGTGAGAAATAATACCGAAAGCAGGCAAAATCATAATGTAAACCTCTGGGTGTCCAAAGAACCAGAAGATATGCTGAAACATGACCGGATCTCCGCCACCTGTTGCATCGAAGAATGCAGTACCAAAGTTTCGATCCGTAAGCATCATGGTTACAGCGCCTGCAAGAACCGGCATAGCGCCGATTAGTAGGAATGATGTAATTAACCATGTCCAAACAAATAGAGGCATGTCCATCAATCTCATTTCAGGGGCCTTCATATTAAGAACAGTTGCAATAATATTAATCGCACCCATAATTGAAGAAAAGCCTAACAAGTGAACTGCAAAAATAAAGAAGTCTGTTGAGTCAGGCGCAAAAGTTGTTGAGAGTGGAGCATAAAAAGTCCAGCCAAATGCTGGCGCACCACCCTCCATAAAGAACGTGCTTAATAGGATTGTTCCTGCAAAAGGCAAGATCCAAAAACTCCAGTTATTCATTCTAGGCAGGGCCATATCTGGTGCCCCAACCATCATAGGAATCAGCCAATTTGCCAGACCAACAAAGGCCGGCATAATGGCTCCAAAAACCATAATTAGGCCGTGCATTGTAGTAAGCTGGTTATAAAATTGTGGTTCAAATAACTGCAATCCGGGTTGCAATAACTCTGAACGAATACCCATGGCAAAGGCGCCTCCAACCAAAAGCATTGCAAAAGAAAACCATAAGTAAAGCGTTCCAATATCTTTATGGTTAGTTGTTTTAACCCATCTTAAAAGTCCTTTTTCAGGCCCGTGATGGTGATCGTCGTGTGCTGCTGCCGCTGTAGTTGAGCTCATCTATTTCTCCTTAAATTAACGTGCAGATGTAACATCTGATGGTTGAACAACTGACCCATTATTGCCAAAGGATCTTCTTTCGTAGGTAATTACCGATGCAATATCTGTATCGCTTAGCATCCTAAATGCTGGCATACCCCCCATACCATTTAAAACGAGGCCTATTTGATATTCTGCTGGGCCATTAGTAACCTCAGAACCTATCATTGCAGGAAAGACTCCTGGAATTCCTGAACCATCCTTCTGGTGACAACCTGAACAATTTGCGTTATATACTGTTTCACCTTTAGCAACAAGCTCTTCCTCTGTCCAAGCCTGAGTAGCACTTGCAGCCTCGGCAACTTTTTCAGCCTGCTTACTTTCAACCCAAGCAGCATAGTCAGCCTTAGAGACAACATCAACAACGATTGGCATAAAACCATGGTCTTTACCACAGAGCTCCGCGCACTGCCCTCTGTATGTTCCTATTTCATTTGGCTTGGCCCAAGCGTCATTAATAAAGCCTGGGTTAGCGTCCTGCTTGACACCAAATGCAGGAACCCACCAATTATGAATAACATCATTAGATGTAATCAAAAAACGAACAGTCGTATCTACAGGAAGCACAAGATGATTGTCTACTGAACGAAGGTAATCACTTTCGTTGTGAACAGCTTCGCGCTCTTCTGGAGAGGCCTTAATAACATCTCTAGAAGACTGTGCAAGGTTTGAAACGAAACTGATGCCTTCCTCAGGGTAGTCATACTGCCACTTCCACTGAATACCGGTGACCTTAACTGTCATGTCTGCCTTATCAAGAACCTCAATATCAACCAATGTTTTAGAGGCTGGAATTGCCATCGCAATTAAGATTAAGATTGGGATTCCTGTCCATATAAATTCAACTGTTGTGCTCTCATGAAAATGAGCGGCCTTAGCTCCCTTTGACTTTCTATGTGCAATAATAGAATAGAACATAGCGCCGAACACCACAAAACCAATACCAACACAAACCCAAAAGGCCATCATGTGAAGCCAATAAATATCCTGGCTAATGTCTGTTATGCCTTTTGTCATATTGAGCGTGTATTCTGCTAAAGCAGACTTAGAGCCGATCAATGCTGTAATAGCCCCAGTGATAGTCAACAATAATTTCATAGATTCTCCGAATTAAA
>DNBN01000104.1:0-1837 GCA_003491845.1 Porticoccaceae bacterium
TTTTTTGAAATCTTAGGTAAATTATTTAACGGCATAAACTGAGCATCAGAAACGACGTGAAAGTTGGGCTCATGTGTAGACGGAACATCAATCGCTAAAAAAGTGGCATCAACAAATTTCTCATAGCCCACAGTATAAGTTTTATCTGTTAATTTAGACTTAAACTCACCGTCACCCACATAGTCACACATAGGAAAATACTGTACACGCCCACTGGCCAAAAATCTCTGACGCATAACATCATCAAAATAGGCGCAGACCTCAGCGCCACTGGCTAAATCGCCCATTCCCTTATTCAGCCCGACCTGATCAATCTCTCCGCGACTTAGTTCTTTAGAATTCACACCAAAATACGATGATGGCTGATGCAGAGTTACGAAGGGGTAAGCTACATTCCAGTGTCCGCCGGGTTTTGCATAACGATCGACAATAATAATATGTGCATCGGTCTCAGTCAGCAAGGTGTCCACAAAGGCCATACCCACAAGTCCACTGCCGATAACTAGATAATCCGTCTTTAAAAACTCACCCACCATACTCTCCTTATTATCTTTTGCTTCTGTTTGAGCCCTCGTTAACCAAAAAAATGAAACGACAATAAAACAGATAAATAATTTAAAAACCACATCATAATTGCCGATCACCACAATCGACTCTATGATAGCGATTCATAATCCAATCGCCAATAAGAGCATTACTCAAGTACTCGTCATTCCACTTTACCAGATCTGTAGAGAGGAAAAGAACACAGACACCCAAATACAAAACAAAAAATTATAAATCTACCACTCTCCCGTTAATCACATTACTATTAGAAGCTAAAAGAGGAGTAATTAATGCGCTACACACTTTTTTCAACGCCGCTACTGACATCATTGCTGCGTGTTTTCTCTAGAATCATGTTAAAAATAATTCGTTGGAAAGTAATTGGGGAGTTACCAAAAGACCAGCATAAATACGTCCTTATTGTTGCGCCACACACCTCAAACTGGGACTTTATGCTGTTTATTTTTGCAGTGTCGGTGCTTAGATTGAAACCAAATGTTCTTATCAAGGATTCGCTATTTATAGGCCCCCTAGGCTGGTTTTTACGTTTTTGCGGCGCCATTCCTGTTAATCGTAAACAGGCAAGCTCACTGGTCAGTTACATCACAAGCATTTATCAACAACGCGAAGAGTTTGTTTTAGTTATCACGCCTGAGGGGACTAGAAGCGCCAATCCTCAGTGGAAGCGCGGATTTCACCATATTGCCAGATCAGCAAACGTTCCCATATTAGTGGTCTATGTTGACAGCAGCGAACGTACCATAGGTGTAAACGGGCTATTTACTCCAACAGTGGATATTGATGAAGACATGCTCAAGCTAAAGAAATTTTTTAATGCAAAAAAAGGGCTTATCCCGGGCAATTATGCCTCCTAGATTAGCTTTTTGATTATTGCGCAGGCTCGTGGTATGTCGTCTCTTTTTTTGCTAAGTATTAGTTATTAAACACTATAGGAAGATCTGCTCATAGATGAGTTCATAGTCAACTGGCTGAACGCGCACAAACAACATGCTTGGCTGATGGTACCTGCGCTGGCATTTTTAGAGGCCTGCCCTGGGATAGGCCTATTTGTGTCTGGAGTCATTTTACTTTCAGTAAGTACTGTACTGTACACCGAGCACCTACTAACATTACCACAAATACTCTCTCTGGCATTTTTGGGAGCCCTCATGTCAGATCATTTAGGTTTTTATGCGGGACGTTGGTTCGGTGGGGAGCTGCGTAAAACAAAGATTGCTATTAGGCATCAGTCGAAAATTAATAAAAGCGAAGCCTTTATTTTAAAATATTG
>DNBN01000104.1:2068-6995 GCA_003491845.1 Porticoccaceae bacterium
CGAAGCCTTTATTTTAAAATATGGCGCTCTCTCAGTGGTGGCTGGACGACTCATGACAGCCATTCGAAGCTTAATTCCAATGACTGTGGGTGCAAGTGGAACAGATCGTTTGACATTTACCCTCGCCGATATAGCAGCTTGCTTTATCTGGACTGCTGGTTTGGGATTGCTGGTAGTAGGTTTGAATAACGTCTTTAGTTAACAGCTAGCCTAACCGCAATGTCATCACGCTAGCACTTTAATCAATCTCGTAGAGCAGAACATCAGCGCACTGAAAACAAGCATCTAGGATTTCGGTGTCATATCAAAATAGTGACAATAAGCCAGACAAAAAAAGGTTCCTTTTAAGGAACCTTCATCGATGCTACCAATTAGTGATATACCGTTAATCCATAGCCAGTATAACTTTACCTTTAGCTCGTCGTTCAGCAATAGACCCAAATGCAGCACTGTGGTCATGAAGAGAATATACTTCTGTTACAAGGGGGGTGAACTCACCGCGATCAATCATCTGTACAAGCTCTTTGAAGTTTTGCTGAGAATTTTTAGGATCTCTAGCCGACCAAGCACCCCAAAAGACACCCACCATAGAGGCTCCTTTTAGAAGGGCTAAATTAAGTGGCATTTTAGGAATGGGACCAGACGCAAAACCAATCACCAAGAAACGGCCATTCCATGCAATAGCCCGAAATGCTTGTTCTGAAAAGTCGCCACCAACTGGATCATAAATGACATCTGCGCCCTTACCTTTGGTCAACTCTTTAACTTTTTCCTTCAAATCTTCAGTTGCATAGTTAATCCGCATATCTGCACCAGCTTCACAGGCAAAATCCAGCTTATCTTCGGTGCTTGCAGCGGCGATCACAGTGGCACCCATAGCCTTAGCGATTTGAATCGTCGCAATACCAACACCACCAGCTGCACCGAGCACTAGCACCACTTCACCAGCTTTTAATTGCGCTTTTTGCTTGAGCGCATAGTACGATGTGCCATACGTCACTGCAAAACCGGCTGCCTGCTCAAACGACATACTGGCACCTTTCAGAAAGGTAGTAAATTCCGAGGTGACCGCCTGACTAGCAAAGCCGCCCATTTGAACCATTCCCACCACCTCATCACCCACTTTGCGCGTGGTAACACCATCACCGATTTTACTAACAACGCCAGACACCTCAGTCCCTGGAATAAACGGCAATGGTGGCTTAAACTGATATTTTCCCTCTACAGTCAGAATATCGGGAAAGTTCACTCCTGCGGCCTTTACATCGATAAGCACCTCGCCGGCACCAGGCTCAAGATCATCTCGCTCCTCCAATGTTAGATCTTGAGTTGAACCAAATTCGCTACATATTAATGCTTTCATAATCGTTTCCTGAATATTTATTTTTCCCAGTAGGTATAGATAGCGTTCTTAAATTTTACACATCTATTTATTACCTACCTCTCTTGATCCTGATGGTCTATTACTTATTATATTCACGTAATTCGCGACGCCCGATTACCATGCGGTGAACCGCATCAGGACCATCAGCATAGCGTAGCGTGCGCTGAGCACCATACCAGCTGGCTAGAGGCGTATCTGAGGAAATGCCAATACCGCCATGCATTTGCATAGCCTCATCAATCACTTTTAATGACATGCTTGGGGCTGCGACCTTGATCATTGAAATGAATGGTTGCGCAGCATCTGTTCCCATATTATCCATTAGCCACGCCGCTTTTAAACACAGCAATCGAGTCATTTCGATATTGATACGAGCATCGGCTATGATATCTACATTGCCGCCGAGCTTAGCCAAGGGTCGCCCGAATGCTTCTCGACTAACCGATCGTTCGCACAGAAGCTTCAAAGCCGCCTCTGCAAGCCCAATAGAACGCATGCAATGATGTATGCGACCAGGCCCCAGACGGCCCTGAGCAACTTCAAAACCTCGGCCCATACCTAGAATCATATTCTCTTTAGGTACTCGCACATCGGTAAACCTCATATGCATATGCCCATGAGGTGCATCATCAACATTCATTACAGTCATGGGTCTGAGATTTTTTACTCCTGGTGTATCAAAGGGCACCAACACCTGAGAATGTTGCGAATGACGAGGCCCACCAGGATTTGTGTTACACATTACAATCATAATTTTACAGCGAGGATCACCGGCTCCTGAGATCCAAATTTTCTCACCGTTAAGTACCCATTCATCACCATCTTCAACACAACTCATAGCAATATTAGTCGCATCTGATGAAGCCACTGAGGGTTCAGTCATAGCATAAGCAGAACGTATTTCACCATTGAGTAGTGGCGTGAGCCATTTTGCTTTTTGTTCTTCATTACAATATCGCGCCAGTACTTCCATATTACCTGTATCTGGTGCCGAGCAATTGAATACTTCGGGAGCCAACATTGATCGACCTGTTTCTTCTGCTATGTAGGCGTATTCCACTGTGTTTAAACCATAGCCACCTTCCCAATGAGTAAGAAAAAAGTTCCAAAGATTTCTAGCTTTGGCTTTGCCTTTAAGCGTCTCAAGTATCTCTGTTTGACGATCTGTAAATGTCCAGCGATCTCCAGTAGCAATTTCTCGATGATATTCATCCTCAAGCGGGAGAATTTCTATATCAATAAAGTTTTTCACTTCTTCAAGTATGGGTTTGACTTTATCGCTGATACCTAGGTCCATTATTCATTCCTCATTATTATTGGGGTTAATCGTTGTTTGATCGGTATTAATAGTCTCAACAAAAAAGACAACCCTTGGATAAGCAGCGTCTTATTATCTGTTACTTAGTAACCATTCATCATAGAGAACCGATCCGCATGAAAGCCATAATCACCGTAGAGCATTTGCGCAGGTCGTGCACGTTTGATAAAAAAGCCAATTTCATATTCGTCAGTCATACCAATACCGCCGTGCATCTGAATAGCTTCATTGGTAGCTAATTCAGCTACTTCGCACAATTTAGCCTTGGCAATACTTGCAAGGGCAGCACTTTTGGCGTCTCCTTCATCAAGAGTTTGAGCTGCTTTAAGCACTGCCGATTTGCACAACTCAACTTCACTCCACCAATGCGCCGTGCGATGCTGCAATGCCTGAAATGAACCAATTAGAGCGCCAAATTGCTTTCGTTCTTTTAGATACTGTAGCGTTCTGTCAAAACTTTCTTGAGCAATACCTAATAATTCTGCAGCCAAATGTGTATTACCAACATCTAAGGTGGCAGATAGTGCTGCATAACCTTTATCTTGCTCACCTAAAAGATCTGACCCCTTAACTGAAACATCATTAAAAGAAATAATGGCAGAATTTCTACCATCAACCATTACCGATCGCTCTACAACCACTCCTTTGGTGTCTCGGTCTACAATGAATAAGGTAATACCATCTGTCTCTCCTTCTTCACCGGAGGTTCGAGCGGCCACAATCAATTTGTCTGCGGTACTCCCATCAACAACAGAGCGCTTGACTCCGTTGAGAATATAGTTCCCGGCATTGCATTCAGCAGACATAGCAATATTTGCCGGGCAATGATGTGCACCTTCATCAATAGCCAGCGCAGTGGTTAATTCACCGCCCGCGATGGCAGCAAGCAATTGACTCTTCTGCTCTTCATTACCGGCTAAATTGATTGCTGAGACACCAAGAACTGCGGTCGATAATAGTGGTGATGCCGTCAATGTTCGACCGGTCTCTTCAATAATTTGTGCCATACCAACATGGCCAAACGCCAAACCACCGTATTCTTCGGGGATCAATATAGCCGCCCAGCCCATATTGACCATTTGAGGCCAAAGCAAACTGGAATACCCTGTTTCACTACCTGCATCTCTGTGTGCACGCAGGACCGAAATTGGCGCATGTTCTGTTAGAAAACCTTTTGCAGATTCTTTGAGCATTTGTTGTTCTTCATTTAATACCAATGCCATGATAAATACCTTTAACGTCTGTTAGCCCAAACCAAGAATGTTTTTAGCGATAATATTCAACTGAACTTCTGAGGTGCCACCTTCAATTGAATTTCCTTTCGTACGCAACCATGTTTTAGCTGTCCAACCATCATTGGACGCATCGCCCTCCCACATCATGGCATCGCTCCCATTAATCTTCATTAGATGTTCAAATCGGCGCTTATTCAATTCAGTTCCATAATATTTAAGCATGGCTGACGTTGCACCAACGCCATGTCCAGATTTGACTTCATCAGTCACACGCTCCACGGTGAACGCAAACGCCGCACCATCAATCTCCCATTTGGCAATTTCAGCTCGCAGGAACTGGTCGCTAAGCCGACCCTGTTGGGTACCTACCTTTGCGGCGGCCAAACGACCCAAAGACTTTGATCCTGTATCAGCTAAGCCCATACCACCGATCATCTCACGCTCATGGGTGAGGAGATACTTGGCGATTGTCCAGCCCTGATTAATCTCACCGACAACTTGATCTTTTTCTACTCTAACATCATCAAGGAAGGTCTCACAAAAAGGTGAGCTTCCAGAAATCAATTTAATCGGCTTAGGTGTTACCCCTGGTGTTTCCATGTCGAATAAAACTAGGCTAATCCCCATCTGTTTTTTGGCATCAGGATCAGTCCGAAGAAGGCAAAACATCCAATCGGCTTTATCCCCATAGGATGTCCAAACTTTTTGACCGTTGGCAATAAGATGATCACCCATATCAACAGCCTTACTTTGCAAACCAGCTAAATCAGAGCCCGCACCAGGTTCACTGTAACCCTGACACCAGCGAATTTCTCCGCGGATAATCGGCGGTAAATGTTGTTGTTTAAGTTCTTCTGAACCAAATTTCAGCAATGCCGGGCCAATCATCCAAATGCCAAAGCTATCTAGCGGCGAGCGGGCCTTGATACGTGCAATCTCTGACTTAAGGATTTTGTGTTGCGCCTTGTCAAGACCTCCACCACCATACTC
>DNBN01000104.1:7343-11468 GCA_003491845.1 Porticoccaceae bacterium
TTGGTCTTCACTTGCAAAAACCCACTTCCGTCCACCCCAACAGGCGCCCTCTCCAGCAATGATTGGCGAGCGCATACTTTGCGGGCAATTTTCTTCCAACCATTCTCGAGTTTCTTGTCGAAAAACATTTAAATCACTCACATAAGACTCCTAGATACAGACAAATTATTAAGATGATGTCAGTCAGCTCCCGCCAACGATGATCATATTTCAAAGAAATTGAACTTACAGTATGCTGAAGCTCGTTTCAAGCACTTCGGTGACTGGTGGCCCACATAAAATTGTATAAAGCTTGCTATCCTATGGCTCCGCCGGCCAGCAAATAGTACACTGGCGGAAAAATTACCTCGCTGCTTTTCCAAAGTCCATTTAAGGAAGTGTCCATGCCTACCATCGCAAACAAAAGTATCGTTCTAGCCAGTCGTCCAGTAGGGGCGCCAAATGCAAATAATTTTCGTTTAGAAACTTCTTTGTTAGAAGATCTTAAGGAGGGTGAGATACTTATAAAAACGCTATATTTATCACTCGATCCATATATGAGAGGTCGAATGAGTGATGCCAAATCATATGCTGATCCAGTTCCGATTGGTGGCGTAATGGCTGCGGAGACAGCTGGTGTAGTTATTCAGTCAAATTCAGTGCTTTATGCCGTAGGCGATCATGTATGTTCCCGTTCTGGCTGGCAAGAATATTTTATCTGTCATGAAAAGGATTCTATGACCTACTCTGTCGATCCAAACATTGCGCCTCTCTCCACCTATCTTGGGGTTTGTGGAATGCCCGGCAGAACAGCGTATTTTGGGCTGATCAAAGAAGGCAAGCCTGTGGCTGGTGAAACATTGGTTGTCTCTGCAGCATCAGGCGCAGTAGGATCAGTAGTCGGTCAAATCGGAAAAAAGCTAGGTCTACATGTTGTCGGTATTGCTGGTGGTCAGAAGAAATGTCAGTACGTCGTGGAGGAGCTCGGTTTCGATGCCTGTTTGGACTATAAGGCTGATGGGTTGGAGGAATCGATAAAAACAGCATGCCCAAACGGTATCGATATCTACTTTGAGTCAGTTGGTGGAGCCGTCACTGAAACAGTGGCCAAACAGCTAAATACCGGTGCCCGCGTGCCAATATGTGGTTTTATTGCAAACTACAATACGACAGATATGACCAAAGAGCGGACCCCATTTCATATTTTTGGTGAATTGGAAAACCCTCCGGAGCATAAGTTCTTTTTAGTCTTTGATTATTACTCAGAATTTGGCGAGGCAAATGCTGCTTTGACGAAATGGGTGACTGATGGTGAATTAAATTATAAAGAAACGCTTGTTGAAGGGCTTGAGAATGCCCCGGAGTATTTTAGCTGGCTGTTTAGCGGCAAAAATTTTGGTAAGTTAGTTGTTAAAATTGCCGATGAGTAGTTATTCATTGATCACTGCCACAGAGGAATCCCAGTATGAATGATGCGTTGCAGCAGCTGCTTGATATTTTGCAACTAGAAAAGATAGATACTAATATTTACAGAGGGTCTACGCCAGAGACCACTAATCAACGAGTATTTGGCGGTCAGGTTTTTGCACAAGCTATGCGGGCCGCTCAAGATACGGTGGACCAAGACCGACTAATACACTCACAACATGCCTACTTTTTAAGACCTGGGGACCCCCTTGTCCCTATACTTTATGAAGTAGACAACATTCGTGATGGCGGTTCTTTTAATACTCGACGAGTAGTTGCCTCCCAGAGAGGAAAAGCTATTTTTAATACCGAGATGTCCTTTCAAGTGTTCGAAGAGGGTTTAAATCATCAAGCGCAGATGCCTATCTGTCCGGGACCGGACCAGTTACAAGACGATAACCACCGATGGGCAAAAATACGAGAACAACTTGATCCATCAACCGTCAAACGATCATCCAAAAACCGCCCATCACTTCGCCCTATTCAGATGCGTTCCGTGGAGCCGATCAATTATATTGATCCATCGCCAAGAAAGCCTGAACAGCTAATTTGGATTAAGGCCGCTGGAGAACTGCCTGCAACTGCAGACAGTCCTCTTCACCATGCCATACTAGCCTATGCGTCAGACTTCAGTTTAATGAGCACCTCGCTTATGCCGCACGCTATAAGTATTATGAATCCTAAACTTCAACCAGCATCACTTGATCATTGCATTTGGTTTCACGACAGATTCAAAGCCGATGAATGGTTGCTGTACCATATGGATAGCACTCGCTCCAGCCATGCGCGCGGATTAAGTCGCGGATCTTTCTATAGTCAAGATGGTCGCTTAGTAGCCAGCACAATCCAAGAGGGCTTAATGAGACTTCACAGTGACTAGAATTCTGAACCAGGTAAATCCAGAAACAAAATTTCTTGTTCAGTCGACGTTCTGCCCAAAATCCTATTACGATGAGGATAACGACCAAAACGGTCGATAATAAGCTTGTGTTTGAGAGCAGAATCTAGATTGTGTTGAATGCCGTTTCGCCGATATAGATAAACCGACACGGCCTGAATGTGTCGGTCCTCGCTGTGCATATAGGGCATGTAAAGGAAGCTTCTTTGCCGTGCTGTTAATTGAGTATCAAAACCCATCTCGACTGCCTGCTGCGCTAGCATTAATGCTTGAATGTCTGCTGTAAAAGCGGCCTTTTTGTGGCGATGAATATTTCTGGAAAACTGATCCAGGACAATGATCTCAGCAAGCCGTCCAATGGCGCCATCACGCCACCGTTCTAAGCCCAGTTGCACTGCCTTCATATGAATGATACCAAAGCGGTCCCTAATTAGCTGGTCAAATACAGGGTCTTTTTTAAACCACTGTTTTGGTTTTACTTCTTCGAACCAAAAATCTATAACCCTATTAAATATCACGGATGTCCTATCCCTAAACTACTATTCCAAGCTGAATTTGAAGCAATCATTAGAGGATCATCATTTAATCCATTTTTAACATAAGCGGGCTCTAGACAAACAAAACCAGAGTCTTCAGCTCTGCGCCATAAGGTCATTCTATTAAAACTATCTAAATCTGCAGTTATGACGATTGCAGTATCATCACCTATAGTCAATTGCGTATCTCTCAACCCATGGTCGATTAAATGCAAATCGGGGCTGCCGGAAACCTCATATTGTATAGTTCCATCGCTGGCGATTGATAAAACATTCAAACGATCTTCAAGAGCAATCACAGCGTAATTTAATTTGTTGTCATTTGCATACCTTGCTTTTGTCGCAAGATTAATCTTTGCTCCCTCAGAGACAGCAAAATATGGATGAATGCCGGGCGCAAGGGGTATTTTATTCTCGCACAAATTGACGAACTGATAATCACACATCAAACCCTGCTCACCTAGAGTAAAGGTAACTGTAAAACAGAAATCAAAAGGAAACATTTTTCTGCTTACTGTACTGGAACACAATTGATAACTGACCTTATCCGCAGCCCTGAAAACCAACTCAAAGGAGCTATCGCGAACAAAACCATGCTGACCAATGGAATACAAGCCCTCACTGCACTTAAATACACCTTGGTCTAGTGGTCCAAAATTTGGCAAACAAATGGGAACACCGCTATGACCAATGTCACTCTGATTGTAATACAAAAGATTTTTTCGCTTGTAAAACAGACCGAGTACCTGAGCACCATGAGTATCTATACAAGCCTGCCAATGGCCACAAGAAATTATAATTTGCTCGCCATGACCTCTAAGCTGATCAACCGTCGGCATAGTTTGTCTCTACTTTATCCACCTTTGGTGCCAAATGAGTGTTTAAAAAAGTCACCCACCAATGGACAAGAATAACCAGGACAATATCTTCACTATTATGCAGTAAACGGCTAAGCGCTAAGCCACCTATAAATACACCGACACAGTTACTAAATTTCCAACGCAGAGTAATGTAATGAACACTAGCAAAGATAAGATTACTCAATACCACCGCCACAATAACCCCAAGGTTATTAACTAACAGTGCTGGCAATAAAGCTCTAAACGCAACTTCTTCCAGCGCAGATATAAAAAATAGATA
Organism: Porticoccaceae bacterium; assembly: GCA_003491845.1. GTDB lineage: Bacteria > Pseudomonadota > Gammaproteobacteria > Pseudomonadales > Porticoccaceae > HTCC2207. Next base: position 11,364 of record DNBN01000104.1, read on the forward strand.
AGCTGCCCAAACTAACTGCTCCATATTAACTTTTCGATCATTGAAAACCCAATATAATAGGAAAAAACATAAAATAAGAAATGATGCCCAGAGATAGTGATTAGG
>DNBN01000125.1:0-134 GCA_003491845.1 Porticoccaceae bacterium
AGGCGAAAGTTACCCAAGGATTTGGACATTTTCTCCCCGTCAATATTAATAAAACCGTTATGCATCCAAACATTAGCCATTGCTTTACCATCGTGTGCACAACAGCTCTGCGCTATTTCATTTTCATGGTGAGG
>DNBN01000125.1:359-3609 GCA_003491845.1 Porticoccaceae bacterium
ATTTCATTTTCATGGTGAGGAAAAATCAGGTCTTGTCCGCCCGCATGAATATCAATGGTCTCTCCAAGATGTTTTTTAGCCATAACAGAGCACTCTAGGTGCCACCCGGGACGACCTCGCCCCCAAGGACTTGACCAACCAGGTTCATTGTCCGTAGAAGGTTTCCACAACACAAAATCTCCAGCAAAACGTTTATATTGCGCTACCTCTACCCGAGCACCGGAGAGCATATCCTCCAAACTTCGACCTGATAAACGACCATAGTCGGGCATAGACTCCACAGCAAATAAAACATGTCCATCTGACACATAGGCATGACCTTTACTAATGAGTGTTTCGATCATGGCGATCATTTCAGGGATATGAGCGGTGGCATAAGGCACTACTGTTGGCTCTAGATTATTAAGAGCCGCCATATCCTCGAAATAGGCTGAGGCATAACGTGCAGAAAAAATCGATATATCTTCGTTTAATTCTGCTGCAGCAGCCATTATTTTGTCATCGATATCGGTAATGTTCCGAGCATAAGCAACTTCAGGGTAAATACTTTTTAACACTCTATATAAAGTATCAAAAACAACCACCGGCCGAGCATTACCAATATGCACACGGTTATACACCGTTGGCCCACAGACATACATCGTAATGCGCTTATTATTTATAGGCACAAAAATCTGCTTCTTCCGAGCCATGGTATTGTATAGCGTGAGTGCTTTTATACTTTTTTGTGCCATATTAGGCCTTCCAATTATCACGTAAACCGATAGTGCAATTGAAGACTAATTCTTCATCACTGCCAACATCGCGGGTAAAATAACCTTCTCTCTCAAATTGATAATAATCTCCTGGCACTGCATGCGCAAGGTCGCTTTCAACCTTACAGCCTTCAACTTTAACCAGTGATTTGGGATTCAAGTGTTCAATAAAATGGTCTTCACCTGAATCAGGATCTGCCACAGAGAATAAGCGGTCATACAGATTCACGCAGCAATCGTGGGCAGTTTTTGCGTCCACCCAATGAATAACGCCACGAGGACGAATACTATCAGGAGCATCCTTACCTACGGTATTTGGCACCACAGAGGCAAGGATCTCGGTAATAGCTCCTGCGGCATCTTTAATCACCTCATCAGCACGGATAATATAGCCCGCTCTGAGCCGCACATAATCACCTATCACCAGACGCTTGAACTTTTTGCGTGACAGGCTTGTATCCACAGTAAAATCTGCTCTATCGATAAAAATTTCCTCACTAAAGGGGATGATTCTATGGCCCATGAGTTCATCATTAGGATGATTTGGTGCCAAAATAGTGCTCAGAGTAATATCTGAAGTGTTAGTTAAACGAACTAACACTGGATTTATCACGCACATGGCACGTTTGGCATTTATATTAAGGTCGTCTCGAATGAAGTGTTCGAATTGAGCTACATCAACCGTACCATCAGTCTTCGCAACCGCCAAACTATCACAGAAATTTCGAATTGCACGTGCACTAACTCCTCTACGGCGTAATCCAGAAATAGTTGGCATACGAGGGTCGTCCCAACCAGCTACATGCTTTTCATCGACTAACAGCTTTAATTTTCGTTTACTGGTAACAGTATAATTGAGATTCAGCCGCCCAAACTCATATTGCTTAGGCTCTGACGGAACGGGTAAATGCGTGACAAACCAATCATACAATGGCCGATTAGCCGCAAATTCTAAGGTACAAATAGAGTGCGTTACCCCCTCAATTGCATCTTCCTGACCATGAGCAAAATCATACGATGGGTATATATTCCAAGTATCACCGGTACGTTGGTGAGTCATCTTTTTGATCCTGTACAAAACAGGATCTCGAAGATTAATGTTTGAGGAGCTCATATCTATCTTGGCGCGCAGCGTCATAGCACCTTCGTCTATTTTGCCAAGCTTCATTTGCTCTAAAAGCAGTAGACTCTCAGAAGTAGATCTATCTCTAAAAGGACTATTAGTTCCGGGCTCTGTCAGCGTTCCACGATAGGCGCGCATTTGTTCGGCATTTAGTTCACAGACATAGGCTTTGTTTTGCGTTATCAGATACACCGCCCATTCATATAGCTGAGTAAAATAGTTTGACGCATAACAGGCATCGCCCTGCCATTCAAAACCTAACCACTTTACGTCGGCAATGATCGCATCAACAAATGCCTGATCTTCCTTCTCAGGGTTAGTATCATCAAATCTAAGATTACATATGCCGTTGTATTGCTCTGCAAGCCCAAAATTAACACAAATAGACTTAGCATGACCTATATGTAAGTAACCATTTGGTTCAGGAGGGAATCGGGTAATAACCTTACTTATACGATTAGCCGCTAGATCAGCATTGATAATCTGCTGTATAAAATGGGATGGTTTATCTAAATTTGTGGTCATCGATGTCAGTGGCCTACGGTAAAACAACAGAGTATAACGACTACGGAGTTACCAATAGACAAAAAGCCTTTGTTCTTATGTTTTTTTACGAAGAGATGAAAGAAAGCAGTATTTTTAACAAAGATTTGTTTCAATAAATCTCGTAACCGATTAAAATAGCGCATTACGAACCAAACTAAACCAAGGGCATCCAATGATAACGTTTCGCACAAACATGGGCGACTTTTCCGTAGAGCTTGATTTTGATAAGGCTCCCAATACAGCAAACAATTTTTTACAGTATGCTCGTGATGGTTTTTACAATGGAACCATTTTTCATCGTGTAATAGACGGATTTATGGTGCAAGGTGGAGGCATGGATTCTGATATGAATCAAAAGACCGGCCGGGCTCCAATTGAAAATGAAGCAGATAATGGCCTGAAGAATGAAATCGGTACTTTGGCGATGGCTCGAACAGGAGATCCACACTCAGCATCTTCGCAATTTTTTGTAAATGTTGCTGATAACAGTTTTCTAAACCATTCTGGTAAAAATACGCAAGGGTGGGGTTATGCAGTATTCGCTAAGGTTACTGATGGAATGGATGTGATCAACAAGATAAAATCAGTCAGTACAGGAACACGTTCAGGGCACCAAGACGTACCTCAAGACGGTATAGAAATCACCGCCACAGTTATTAGCGATGCTTATGCTGAAAAATAGTACTATCCAATAGTGTCTATTCTATTTATTTCAGACGTGCACCTCTCTTGCGAACGCCCGGACATAGTTCGGGCGTTTTTGGATTTCTTAGATCAACGAGCGATAGCTGCTAAAGCGCTGTACATACTAGGCGACCTGTTTGAA